>JBEVFK010000025.1:0-45471 GCA_040512325.1 Mycobacterium sp.
TGCTCAATGCGATGGCCGACACCGTCTGTCGTGATGATCCGCGCTCTCGCGGGGAGCTGCGCGCCGCCGGGTTCGGGGCGTTCTTCCAGGGCTTTGACCGGTTGGTGTGTCTGTGCGGCAACCCCGACTGCGCCGCGGCAGCGACGCCGTCGAAGGTCGGCAAGGTCGTCATCCATGTCCTGGCCGAGCAGGCCAGCATCGACACTGCCCTGGCCGAGGCTGCCGCCTACCACGAGCAACGCCGGGCTGAGCATCACCGCGGCCCGGCCGACGAGCAGTCTCCCGACACCCCTGCCGATTCTGCTGCGGACGCTGCTGGTCTCGAGACCACCGACTCGGGGGTTCTCGAGACCACCGACGCCACCGGTGAACCCTGGTGGGCGACCCCGAACGACACCGGCCCCACCGAACCACCCGACCCCGACCCCGACCCGGACTTCGACCGGGAGGTGCAGCCGTGGTGGATCACCCCGACCCACGCCAAGGAACCCGTCGGCAGTGCGGCGCCCAGCACCGCGGAACCCGTCGACAGTGCGGCGCCCACCACCGAGCACCCCGACTCCACGACGCGGCCCCGGCCGGCTCAGTGCGCGGCACCCTCAGACCCGCCGCACGCCTCGGCGCAGCCCCTCACCGATGACGAGCCCACCGCGGCGGCGGCTCCGGAGCCCACCGCACCCGCGGCCTCACCGGCGAACCCGGAGCCTGCCCCGCCGCCACGCTCAGTACCGCCGGCGGTCACCACCGACGGCACCATCATCCCCACCCCACTACTGGCCGAACTGATCCGCACCGGCGCCACCCTCACACCCCTGCCGATCCCCGCCGAAGAACCCGAACCGCACTACCGGCCCTCGCGACAGCTGCGTCGGTTCTCGATAAGCCGCGACCTGCTGTGCCGATTCCCCGGCTGCAACCGCCGCGCCGAATACGCCGACCTCGACCACACCATCCCCGACGCCGACGGCGGCCCCACCCACCCCTCCAACAACAAAGTGCTGTGTCGAGAACACCCCTTTGCCAAAACATTCCGCGGTGGCCCCACCGGCTGGCGCGACGAACAACTACCCGACGGTGCCGTCATCTGGACCGCCCCCACCGGACACAGCTACCTCACCGAACCCACCAGCATCCTGATCTTCCCCGACTGGGACACCACCACCGCCCCAATCCCACCGCCAACACCCACCAAACGGCGTACCAGCGACCCGGGCCCCACCATGCCCAAACGCCAACGCACCCGCCGACAAGACCGCGAACACCACATCAAAACCGAACGCGCCTACAACAACGCCCACCGCAACAGAGCACCACCACCAAAAGGGTTCAGGTGAGCCCAATGATTCAGCCGCAGTTGGCCCATCCTGCTTGGGCAGCTAGTGGAGTAGCGCACTACGCCAGGAGTGCGCTCCCACCTGTGTGACGATTTCCCTGTTCCCAGGACCGGGGGGTCAACATGGAGGTCGGAGTCGGCGCTTTTCTGGTGAACACACGGTTCGGGCCGATGACGTTCACCGAGGCCGGCTATCGCAGCGCTGCGGCCGCACGGGTGGACTCCTTCTGGCTGCCCGATCACCTCAACGCTCTGATGCCGCGGTCGGTGATGACGCCGAAGTACACCGGCTTCGCAAAGGTGGTCCCGAAAGTCGATGCGTACCTCGAGCCGTGGACGTCGCTGGGATATCTGGCCGCTCGTCATCGCCGTGGCCGATTGCGACTGGGAACGGGAGTGACCGACACCGGCCGCCGCAACCCGGCCGTCACGGCACAGGCAGCGGCCACGCTGCATCTGATGACCAAGGGGCGAGCCATCCTCGGGATCGGCACAGGGGAACGTGAGGGCAACGAACCCTATGGCGTCGACTGGTCCCGACCCGTCGCCCGCTTCGAGGAGGCCATGGCCACCATCCGGACGCTCTGGAATTCCGGTGGCGAGCTCGTCAACAGAGACTCGGAGTTCTTTCCACTGCACAATGCGGTGTTCGACCTTCCGCCTTACCAGGGAAAATGGCCTGAGATCTGGATCGCGTCACACGGACCTCGCATGCTGCGTGCCACAGGTCGGTACGCCGACGCGTGGTTCCCCGCGCTCATCCTCAACCCGGAGGCGTACGCGAGCGGACTCGAGAAGGTTCGGGCCGCAGCCGACGACGCCGGGCGCGATCCCCTGGCCATCACTCCGGCAGTCTGGCTGTTCGTGACAACCGGACGCAACCGGTCTGAAGTCGATGCCGCGCTGGCGTCGACAGCCGCGAAGTCCTTCGCGCTCAACATTCCCGGCCCGGTGTGGGCGCAGTATGGGGCGAGGCATCCTCTAGGCGACGATTTTGCCGGCGGCCAGGACCTCATCCCCCAGACCCTGGACGAGGCAACGGTTTTGAAGTACACCGCCGACGTCCCGGTCGACATGATGCGTGGGATCTCGCTGACCGGCACCCCGGGTGAAGTACTCGAACAAGCGGCCGCGTGGCGACACCGTGGCGTCAAGCACATGGTGGTCTGCGATATCAGCGCCCTGCAGCCCAGCCTGCGGCGTGGCATGGCCGCGACGCTGCCTTTCAGCCAGATCCTTCGCGGCCTGCGCCGGTTGTGAGCACGGTGAGTTTTATTCTGGCGAAATCAAAAGGTGTACGAATCGCCCAGTGGGCCGATGATTGAACTCATGGCTCTGGAAATCAAGAAGCTCGGTGCGCACATCGGCGCTCAGATCAACGGAATCGAACTGTCCGGTGATGTGGACACCGATACCGTCGCCGCCGTCAACGCCGCGCTGCTCGAACACAAGGTGATCTTCTTCCGCGATCAGCACCACCTCGACAATGACGGTCAGCTGGCCTTCGCCCGACTGCTCGGGGTACCGACCATCGCGCACCCGACGGTGACGTCCCGCGGGCACCAGATCCTGCCGATCGACTCGCGCTACGACAAAGCCAACAGCTGGCACACCGATGTCACGTTCGTGGACCGTGTTCCGAAGGCGTCGCTGCTGCGGGCGGTGACGCTGCCCGAATACGGCGGCACCACCGTCTGGGCGAACACCGAAACGGCGTACGACCAACTGCCGGCACCCCTGAAAGCGTTGGCCGAGAACCTCTGGGCGGTGCACACCAATCTGTACGACTACGCCGCCGAGCACCCACACGACACCGGTGAGCAGGTGCCCGATTCCACCCGCGACTACCGCGAAGAGTTCGAGTCCGCGTACTACGAGACCGAGCATCCGGTGGTGCGGGTGCACCCCGAGACCGGTCGCCGCGTGCTGCTGCTCGGCCACTTCGTGAAGCGCTTCGTCGGACTCGGATCTGCGGAGTCGCGTGCGCTGTTCGATCTGTTCCAGGCGCGGGTGACGCGGCTGGAGAACACGGTCCGCTGGAACTGGCAGTTGGGCGATCTGGCGATCTGGGACAACCGGGCCACCCAGCACTACGCCGTCTCCGACTACGACGACCAGTACCGCCGGCTCAACCGGGTCACCTTGTCCGGTGACGTGCCCGTCGACGTGGCAGGCAAGCAGTCCCGGGTGGTGGCCGGCGACGCCTCGCACTACTCGCCCATTCTCGCGGCGGTACCTGCCTGAGCCCGAGGCCGTACTTTGGACAGGTGGCCCGAGAACGCGAGCAGGACGCCTGCCCCGGCGCACTGCAGGTGCACCAGGCCGCCGATGGAGCCTTGGTTCGGGTACGGCTTCCCGGCGGCCTGCTGCGCGCCGACCAACTGGAAGCACTGGCCCATGCCGCCGCAGAGTTCGGCACAGCGACGCTGGAGCTGACCTCACGCGGCAGTGTGCAACTGCGCGGCATCGGTGACACCGACGGCGTGGCAGCCGCGGTAGCGGACGCCGGACTACTGCCGTCACCCACCCATGAACGAGTCCGCAACATCGTGTCCTCCCCCCTGTCGGGGCGCTACGGCGGCGTCTTCGACGTGCGCCCCTGGGTTACCGAGCTCGACGCGGCGGTGTGTGCGGACCCGACGCTGGCCGGCCTACCGGGACGATTCTGGTTCAGCCTCGACGACGGCCGCGGTGACATCTCCGGCATCCGGGCGGACGTCGGCGCGCACGTGCTCGACGACGGTGCCGTTGCGCTGCTGGTGTCCGGGACCGATACCGGCGTCCGGTTGCCCGGCGACCAGGTGATCGACACCCTGATCGCGGTGGCGCGCCGGTTCGCGGCAATCCGCGGAACGCAGTGGCGGATCAACGAACTCGACGACCCGTCGGAGGTGCTCGACGGCCTGTCCCCCAGCGAAGAGCCCGGCCGCTACTGGCCGGCCACCACCAAGGGCCCCGTCGGATGGTTCGAGCAGGACGACGGCAGGATCGCCCTCGGTGCCGGCGTGCCGCTGGGCGTCCTCCCATCGCGGACCGCGGAGTACCTGGCCGCGATCGGTGCTCCGCTGGCGATCACGCCGTGGCGGTCGGTGGTGGTGTGCGACCTCCCCGAAGAGATCGCCGATGTTTCGCTGCGGGTGTTGGCGCCGCAGGGCCTGGTGTTCGACGAGAACTCGCCGTGGCTGGACGTCAGCGCGTGTGTCGGGAGCCCGGGCTGTGAACGCTCGGTCGCCGACGTGCGGACCGACGCGGCGGCCTCCGTCCACGAGGGAGCACCCGGCGAACATCGCCATTTCGTGGGCTGTGAACGAGCCTGCGGCAGCCCCTCGGTCGGTGAAGTATGGGTCGCCACCGGAGACGGATACCGGCGGCGCGACGGGCACGCTTAGGGTGATCGGGTGCTCGACTACATCCGCGAGGCTGCCGAGATCTACCGGCAGTCCTTCGCGACGATCCGCGCTGAAGCGGACCTGACCCGTTTTCCCGACGACGTGTCCCGGGTGGTGGTCCGATTGATCCACACCTGCGGGCAGGTCGACGTCGGCGACCACGTGGCGTTCACCGACGATGTGGTGGCGCGGGCCCACGCCGCGCTGGCCTCGGGTGCCCCGGTGCTCTGCGATTCGTCGATGGTGGCCGCAGGGATCACGGCGGCTCGTCTGCCGGCCGCCAACGAGGTCGTCTCGCTGGTCGCCGACCCCCGCGCCCCGGAGTTGGCCACCCGGACCGGCAATACCCGCTCGGCCGCCGGGGTGGAGCTGTGGGCCGACCGGCTCGGTGGCGCGGTGGTCGCGATCGGCAATGCCCCGACGGCCTTGTTCCGGCTGCTCGAGCTGATCGACGACGGCGCCCCGGTGCCCGCGGCGGTCCTCGGCGGTCCGGTCGGCTTCGTCGGCTCCGCACAGTCCAAGCAGGAACTCATCGACCGGCCCCGCGGCATGTCGTATCTGGTGGTGACCGGCCGCCGCGGTGGTAGCGCCATGGCTGCAGCCGCCGTCAACGCGATCGCGAGTGAGCGCGAATGACCGGCGAGTCGACGATGCGGCCCGAGGAACCAGGGCGATCGAGCAGCGAGCCGCTGCGATCAGGCACTCTGTACGGCGTCGGACTGGGCCCCGGTGACCCAGAGCTGGTGACGGTCAAGGCCGCCCGCGTGATCGGTGAAGCCGATGTGGTGGCCTATCACAGCGCGCGGCACGGGCAGAGCATCGCTCGCGGCATCGCCGCGGCCTACCTGCGGCCCGGCCAGATCGAGGAACACCTGGTGTACCCGGTCACCACCGAGGTCGCCGACCACCCCGGCGGTTATGCCGGGGCAATGGAGGACTTCTACCGCGACTCGGCCGAGCTGATCGCCACCCACCTGCACGCCGGCCGCGATGTCGCCCTGCTCGCCGAGGGCGACCCGCTGTTCTACAGCTCGTACATGCACATGCACACCCGGCTGACGGAACGGTTCGAGGCCGTCATCGTGCCCGGGGTGACGTCGGTGAGCGCCGCCTCGGCGGCCATCGGCGTGCCGCTGGTGCAGGGCGATGAGGTGCTGTCGATAATCCCGGGCACCCTGCCGCTCGATGAACTGACCCGCCGGCTCGCCGAGGCCGACGCCGCCGTGATACTCAAACTCGGTAGGTCCTATCCACGTGTGCGGGAAGCACTTTCAGCGGCGGGACGGCTCGACGACACGTTCTACGTCGAGCGGGCCAGCACGGACCGGCAACGCGTGTTGCCTGCGGGCGAGGTCGACGGTGACACGGTGCCGTACTTCTCCCTGGCGATGATGCCTGGTGGACGTGCGCCGGCTGTTCAGGTCGGCACTGTCGCTGTGGTCGGCTTGGGACCCGGCGATCCGCAGTGGACGACGACGCAGGGCCGCCGGGAGCTGGCCGCGGCCACCGACCTGATCGGATACGGCCCTTACCTGGACCGGGTGCCGAAACGCCCTGGGCAGCAACGCCATCCGAGCGACAACACCGACGAGGCGGCACGCGCAAAGCTGGCCTGCAGCCTCGCCGAACAGGGCCGGTCCGTGGCGGTGATCTCCTCCGGTGACCCCGGGGTGTTCGCGATGGCCACCGCAGTGCTGGAAGAGGCCAAGCAGTGGCCGGACGTGCCGGTGCGGGTGATCCCGGCGATGACCGCGGCCCAGGCCGTCGCCAGCCGGATCGGCGCGCCACTGGGCCACGACTACGCGGTGATCTCACTGTCGGACCGCCTCAAACCGTGGGACATCATCGAAGCCCGCCTGCGCGCGGCCGCCGAAGCCGATCTGGTGCTGGCCATCTACAACCCGGCCTCGAAGACCAGGACCTGGCAGGTGGGCAAGATGCGCGACCTGCTGCTGGAGCATCGTGACGCCGGTACCCCGGTGGTGCTGGGCCGCGACGTGGGCGGTCCCGGCGAACGGGTCACGGTGGTGCGCCTGGCCGACCTGGACCCGGCTCAGGTGGACATGCGCACCATGGTCATCATCGGGTCGTCTCAGACCCAGTGGTACACCGACGGCACCGGCGCCGACCGGGTGTTCACTCCACGGAACTATCCAGGAAACCTGTCCGACAATCCTCGATGAAGTTCGCGAAACTGCGCAGCGGCCAAACTGTCTCGAACTCCAGGTACTCCCGTAACGGGAGCTTGCTCATGACCACGCGGTCGAGCTGGTCGGCGTCGTCGACTTCGACGATGGCGAGTACCCGTTTCTGCCCGGCCACTTTCCAGATGCCCACGAGGCCGATCGACTCTCTGACCACCCGGTCTTCCTCCACCTGGCGCCGCCATACTTCATCGAAGGACATCCGGTCTTCGACGACCCACCGCATCTGCAGGAACATCATCATGGCCGCTCTCCCTTGTCTCGCAGACTGATTCGGTGATTGTGCAGTTCGACGGCCACCACGGCGGCGTCCAGCAGTGGGGTGTCGAGGTGATGGCGTCGCCCACGCCTGCTCAACTCCGCGAGGACACTGCCTTCGACACGACGGCCGGCGACCAGGTCCCGGAACATCGACGGCCCGAACCGCGACGTCGGGTCGGTCAACGCGGTGCGCAGCGCGGCGGGAACACCGACGGCACCGTCGGTGACCGCCTCCGCGACGGCGTTGACCTCCGTCAGGATCCGCTCGGCCAGCAGTCCACCACCCTGAGCCGCGACGACGGTACCGATGACATCTCTGGCCAGACACGTCAGCGTCGCGGTCGCGGTGATGAACAAGAACTTGTGCCACAGGGCGAGCTCGATGTCGTCGCGGATCTCCACATCCACCCCGTCGACGGTCAACTCGGCCACCAAGGCCGACAACGCTTCTGAGGAGGTGCCGCGCAGCGATCCGATCTCAAGAGCGACACCGGGACTGATCACGTCGACGATGCCGTCACCGGCCAGCGAGGTGGCCATTCGTGCCGCGGCCCCGACCACCCGTGCTGACCCGAACTTCTCGGCAAGACGGTCGAGTTGGTCCAAACCGTTGCCCAGGGGTACGACGTGGGTGTGGCCGCCGACGGCCGGGGCGAAGTCGGCGATCCCGGCCGCGACGGCGTCACTGCGCACCGCCACCACCACGATGTCGAAAATCGAATCGAGGTCGGTGCGGGTCACGGCGCGCACGGATGACTGCGACAGTTCGCCGCCTGCAGAACGAAATCGGAGGCCGTGCTGATCGACCCGGCGGCGAGTGCCGTCCCGCACCAGCATGGTGACGTCACGGCCGCCGGCAGCCAGCAGTGCCGCGAGGTAGCTACCGGTGGCGCCTGCGCCGACGATGAGGATCCTCATGCGGATCGGCTGATGAATCCCGCATCGGCGTCCACGCCGATGGCCCGCAACAGCGCGGCGACCTTGGCGTCGAGGCCGAGCCCCACGGCGGTGATCTCGTCGTGTCCGAGGCCGGCGAACGCGTCACTGGGACGGTCCATGCTCCAGACAGCGTCACCAGTGGAGTCGCTGTAGACGAGCACCCGCAGCGGCGCGTAGAGCAGGGCGTGCGGGTCATGGCGGAACATGCTCTCCGCGATGACGTGGTTGCCCAGCAGGTACTCGACCGCCGCCGTCCGGTGTCCGGCCAGCGCCAGCAACTCTGTCGCGTCGATGACGGCGTACACCATCAACTGGTGCGGAGCCATGGCCGCAGCCGCGTCTTGGACATCGGGCCAGGAGCCACCGGAGTCGGCGATGCGCTGGAAGGGCACCGGGTCGAACCGCGGCGCAGCGCGTTCGAAGGCGGCACGGAACTGCTCGAAGGGAATTCCGGTGCGCACATCGACTCTGGTCATGACGTGCGGTGTTGTGGTCACTGGCATCGCGGATACACCTCTTGCTCAATTTTGGTTCAGTGAATGAACCACGGGACTTCAGCGTATGGTTCATTGAACGAACCGGCAAGGTGTAAAATCCACGGGATGGCTCTACCCCGTGAATACACGTCCCAGAACTGCCCCATCGCCAGATCTCTGGAGATCGTGGGAGAGCGCTGGACGCTGCTGATCCTGCGTGACGCGTTCTACGGCGTACGGAGATTCAGCGACTTCCAGGCCCACCTCGACATCCCGAAGGCGGTGCTGGCTCAGCGCCTTTCCATGCTGGTACAGGAGAACGTGCTGCAGGCCGAGGCCGGAGAGTACGGGCTCACCCGCAAGGGGCGGGCATTGTGGCCGGTACTGGACTCTCTTGCGAACTGGGGCGGCGAGCACTATCTGACAGCCGATTACCGTCGGACCTTCGAGCACCTGGACTGCGGCGGACGGGTGACCGGCGGGGTGTGCGCAGCCTGTGGCGAGCGACCGGAGGTGGCAGACCTGATCACCGTGGCCCCGCGCAAGACGCGGGTGCGACGCGACGACCTGGTGAGCACCGTTTTGCAGCGCCCGCACCGGATGCTCGAACCGGTCAGGCCGGCGGCGACCTGAGCCAGGCCTCCGCCTCGTCGACGGTGCCGACGCTGCGAACGCCCTCGGGTAGTGCCGGCCGGTCGATCATCACCACCGGAACCCCTAGTGCCGCAGCAGCATCCAGCTTCGGTCGGGTCATCGCGCCGCCGCTGTTCTTGGTGACCAGCACATCGATGTGGTGCTCCGACAGAAGCGCGGCCTCGCCGTCGAACGTGTACGGGCCGCGGGACAGCAGCAGCCGGTGATCTGCGGGCAGGGTGGCGGACTCCGGCGCGGTGACGGCCCGGATCAGGAACCAGGCGCGGCTGCCCACGAAGGCAGTGGTGCCGGAGCGGCCGGTGGTCAGGAAGATCCGCGAAAAGCCCTGCTGATCGATGTAGTGCGCGGCCTCGCGGTCAGTGGGTACCAGCGTGGCATCGCCGGCCGGCCAGCCCGGGCGGGCCAACAGTAGATGCGGGAGGCCGAGCTCGCGGCAGACCAGGGCCGCCGTGGCCGTGATGGTGGCGGCATACGGATGGGTGGCATCGATCACGGCGTCTATCCTGTTGTCCTGCAACCACTGCCGCAATCCGTCGGCGCCTCCGAAGCCGCCGATGCGCACCGGTCCGACGGGCAGCGCCGGATCGGGTACCCGGCCTGCCAGCGAGCTCACGATGGCGATGCCGGGATGCACCCGGGCGGCCAACGCTCTGGCCTCGCCGGTGCCGCCGAGCAGCAGCACCGCCATCAGTGCCTGCTCCCCCGGCGCCGGTCCGACGAATACAGATAGCTGTCGGTGAACCCCTCGGCGGCCAGCACGTCGCCGACGATGATCACCGCGGTGCGGGTGACGTCGGCCGCCCGCATCTGCGCAGCAATATCGGCCAGCGTGCCGCGCAGCGTCACCTCCTGCGGCCAACTCGCGAAGGCCACCACCGCCGTGGGTGTTTGCGGGTCTCGCCCGCCGGCGATCAGATCGGTGACCACGGTGTCGATCTGCGCGGCGGCCAGGTGCAGCACCAGCGTGCCGCCCACCCCGGCGAGGGTGTGCAGATCCTCCCCCGGTGGCATCGCCGTCGACAGCGTTGCCACCCGGCTCAGCGTGATCGTCTGCGCCACCCCGGGCACCGTCAGCTCCCGGCCCAGCGCGGCGGCCGCCGCCGCGAAAGACGGCACACCGGGCACGATTTCGTAGCCGATCCCGAGTGCGTCGAGCTGCCGGCGTTGTTCGGCGAACGCGCTGTAGATCGACGGATCCCCGGAATGCAGTCGGGCCACGTCGTGGCCGGCGGCGTCGGCGGCGGCCAGCTCGGCGATGATCTGCTCGAGGTTCAGCGGGCCGGTATCCACCACTCGCGCATCCGGCGGGCACAGCGCCAGCAGGTCGTCGGGCATGATCGAACCGGCATACAGGCACACCGGGCACCGCTGGAGCAGCCGCTGACCGCGCACGGTGATCAGATCGGCGGCCCCTGGTCCCGCGCCGATGAAGTAGACGGTCATGGTTTGCGGACCACCCATTGGGTGATGGGCATGGCAGGCCGGAAGCCGGTGAACGTTCCCACGGGCTCGCCCCGGTAGTGCTGGAAACGGCGCAGTTCGCCACCGAGCTCCAGATAGCGCTGTGTCAGAACGGCTTCCGACTCCGCGGTGACGACGTTGGCCACCAGACGGCCACCGGGCTGGAGACGTCGGTAGCAGGTGTCGAGCAACCCGGGGCGGGTGACACCGCCGCCGACGAAGATCGCGGCGGGCTGCTGAGTGCCGAACGACTCCGGGGCCGCACCGCCCGCTTCGACGTCGACGCCGTGGGTGATCGCATTGTCGACGATGCGTTGTCTTCGTACGTCGTCGCGCTCGAATGCCACCGCGCGGCAACCGGTTCCGCTACGGCACCATTCGATGGCGATGCTCCCCGAGCCGGCGCCGACGTCCCACAGCAGCTCGCCCGGTCGCGGCGCCAGCGCCGCCAGCGTGACGGCACGGATCGACTGTTTGGTGAGCTGGCCGTCGTGGGCGAACTGGTCATCCGGCAGCACCTGGAACTGCCGCTCGTCGGGCAGATACCGCACGGCCACCACGTTCAGGGCATCGACATCGTCGGCCGGATTGTCGGCCCACTCCCGGGCGGTGCCGTCGCGCCGCCGTTCGGCGGGACCACCGAGTTGCTCGAGCACGCTGAATTCTGAATCGCCGCGGCCGGTTTCGGCGAGCAGGCGAGCCACTGTGGCAGGGCTCGACGCGTCCCGGGACAGCACGATCGCCCGGCCCCCGCGGCGCACCGCGGTGTGGGCCGGGGCGGTGACCAGACTGATCACCTCGGTGTCCTGCACCGACCAGCCCACTCGCGCGCAGGCCAACGTCACCGACGAGACGTGCGGGAACACCGTCACCCGGTCCTGGCCGAACACCCGGATGGCGGTGGCACCGATGCCGTGCAGCATCGGATCTCCGGAGGCCACGATGTGCACGTCCTCCCGTGCGTCGTCACGGATCGCGCCGAGCGCTCCCACCAGCGGCGACGGCCACGGTTGACGTTCCGCGGTCACGGAGTCATCCAGCAGATCCAGTTGGCGTTGCGAGCCGTGGACCACGGTCGCGCGTTCCAGTTCGGCGCGCGCCTTGGCGCCCAGTCCGGACAGTCCGTCGGCGCCGATGCCGACAACGATCACCCGGGGGCTCATCGGGGCATTCTCCGCCACACGACATGCGGCAGCTGACGCATCACGAACACCAGTATCGCCAGCGAGCCCGGCACCCACACCGCCCGCTTGCCGCGGTCCAGCGCACGGACCGTCGCATCCGCGACCTGGGCCGGGGTGCTCGACAGCGGGGCCGGGTCCATGCCCTCGGTCATCCGGCCGATCACGAAGCCGGGACGCACGATCAACAGGTGCACCCCGCTGCCGCGCAGAGCGTCGGCCAGCCCGGACGCGAACCCGTCCAACCCGGCTTTCGCCGACCCGTAGACGTAGTTGGCCCGGCGCACCCGAGCCCCGGCGACCGAGGAGAACACCACGATGCGGCCCCGGCCCGCCGCCCGCATCCGCTGCGCCAGCTGGGTCAGGAGACTGACCTGGGCCACAAAATCGGTGTGCAGGATCGCGACGGCGTGCTCGGCATCGGCTTCGGCACGGGCCTGATCGCCGAGGATGCCGAACGCCACCACCGCGGTGTGGATGGGCCCGTACTCGAGCCCGATCTCGTCGAGCACCGGTCCATGCCCGGCGAGGTCGTCGGCGTCGAACGCTTTGACGTGCACCGCGGCCGCACCGGCCGCGGTCAGTGCGGAAACCTGCTGGTCCAGGGGGTGACCTGCCCGGGTGGTCAGCACCACCGTGGCACCCGGCGCCAGCCGCACGGCAACTTCGGTGCCGATCTCGCTGCGACCACCGAAAATAACGAGCACACCCGTATCCGTGTCTTTCACGGTTGCGATTATGTCCTGCGCTAGCGTGAGCGGTGATGGCGAACGCAACCACCCGGCTGACCAATGACGCGCTGGCATTCCTGACGGAACGTCACCTGGCGATGCTGACGACCCTGCGCCACGACAATTCTCCCCATGTCGTGGCGGTGGGTTTCACCTTCGACCCCAAGACCCACATTGCCCGCGTGATCACCAGTGGCGGTACCCAGAAGGCCGTCAATGCCGAACGTGCCGGCGTGGCCGTACTCAGCCAGGTCGACGGCGCCCGCTGGCTGTCCCTCGAGGGCCGGGCCAGTGTGCTCACCGACGCCGAATCCGTGCGCGACGCCGAACTGCGCTACGCCCAGCGCTACCGCACTCCCCGGGTGAACCCGCGTCGGGTGGTCATCGAGGTGCGGATCGAACGCGTGCTGGGCTCCTCGGGTCTGCTGGACCGCTCCAACTCCGCATAACGGGTCAGCGCACGGGCACCACGATGAGTTCGTGCGGTCGGCTGTTGACGGGCTCGGCACCATCGGCGGTGACGATCACGATGTCCTCGATGCGTGCGCCCCACTGGCCCGGGAAGTAGATTCCGGGCTCCACGCTGAACGCCATCCCCGCTTCCAGCGGCAGATCGTTGCCTGCCACGATGTAGGGCTCCTCGTGTACGGACAGGCCGATGCCGTGGCCGGTGCGGTGCACGAAGTAGTCCGCCAGGCCCGCCTCGGCCAGCACGTCGCGCGCGGCCGCGTCGATCTGTTCGGCCGTCACCCCGGGACGTACCGCGGCCACCGCGACCTGCTGCGCCCGCTGCAGCACCGAATACTGCTGCGCCACTTCCGGACTCGGTTCGCCGAGGCTGTAGGTCCTGGTGGAGTCGGAGTTGTAGCCGGGCTCGTACGGACCACCGATGTCGACGACGATGATGTCGCCGGCCTGCAACTCCCGGTCCGACACCTCGTGGTGCGGGTCGGCGCCGTGCGGGCCGGAGCCGACGATGATGAACGCCGCTTGCGAATGCCCTTCGGCGACAATGGCTTCGTCGATGTCGGCGGCGACGTCGGCTTCGGTGCGCCCGGGCACCAGGAACTCCGGCACCCGCGCGTGTACCCGGTCGATGGCCGCACCGGCCTTACGCAGGGCGTCGATCTCGCTCGCGTCCTTGATCATCCGCAGGGTGCGCAACACCTCGGTGGCCAGCACCGGCACGGCGCCGAGCCTGTCGGCCAGCGGCAGCAGATGCAGAGCGGGCATGGCGTCGGTGACGGCGACCGCCACCGGCGCTTCCCCGAAAACGGACGCCACCAGGGCGTAGGGATCGTCACCGTCCACCCAGTCCCGCACCGCCAGGCCGAGTTCCATCACCGCGGACTCCCGCAGCGAGGCCAGCTCCATCCGCGGCACCACCACCGTCGGCTGCCCCGACACCGGCACCACCAGTGCCGTCAGCCGTTCGAACGTCTCGGCGCGGGACCCCACCAGGTAGCGCAGGTCGTAGCCCGGGGTGATGACCAACCCGGCCAGCCCGGCGTCGGCGGTGGCGGCGACGGCCGCCTGGAGACGTTGGGCATAGACAGAAGAGTCGAAGCGCGAAGAGCTCATCCGACCAGGTTAGCCGGGCGCTCCCGTAGCGGCTTGTTCCGGACGTTCAGCGGCCACCAGAACCAACGGCCCAGCAGCGCTGCGATCGACGGCACCATGAACGACCGCACGATCAGCGTGTCGAACAACAGGCCGATGCCGACAAAAGTGCCCATCTGGCCGATGGTCCGCAGATCGCTGACGATCATCGACGCCATGGTGCAGGAGAACACCACACCGGCGATCGTCACCACACTGCCCGTGCCACCCATGGCGCGGATGATGCCCGTCTTCACCCCGGCGGGTATCTCCTCTTTGAAGCGGGCCACCATCATCAGGTTGTAGTCCGCGCCGACGGCCAGCAGGACGATCACCGCCAGCGGCACCACCATCCAGTGCAGCGGCAGTCCGATGATGTACTGCCACAACACCACCGAGAGCCCGAAGGACGCACCCAGCGACACCAGCACGGTGCCGACGATCACCATGGCCGCGACCAGACTGCGGGTGATCAGCAACATGACGGCGAAGATCAGGCAGAGGGTCGCGACACCGGCGATCAGCAGGTCGTACTTGCTGCCCTCGGCGAGATCCTTGTAGGTGGCGGCCATGCCGCCGAGGGACACCCTGGCGTCCTCCAGTGGGGTGCCCTTGATGGCCTCGATGGCGGCGATCTTGATGGGCTCCACCCGGGACAGGCCCTCAGGTGAGGCCGGGTCGCCGCGGTGGGCGATGATCATCCGCACCGATTTTCCGTCCGGCGAGACGAACAGGTCCATGGCCCGACGGAAGTCGGGGTTGTCGAAGACTTCCGGCGGCAGGTAGAACGAATCGTCGTTCTTGGCCGCGTCGAAGGCCTTGCCCATCTCGGTGGCACCCTGCCCCGCCTCGTCCATCTGGGAGTACATCCCGAACATGGTCGCGTGCATGGTCAGCATCATCTGCTGCATGTTCTCCATGGTGGAGATCATCGGCGGGAACTGGGCGAGCATCTCGGGGAACAGCGCGTTCATGTCGGTGAAGCCGAGGATCATCCGATCCATCTGATCGGTGATGACGCTGATGCCGTCGAGACTGTCGAACACCGACCGCAGCGACCAGCACAGCGGGATGTTGAAACACTTGGGTTCCCAGTAAAAGTAGTTGCGGATGGGCCGGAAGAAGTCGTCGAAATTGGCCATGGAGTCGCGCAGCTCTTTGGCGGTGGTCTGCAGGTCGCCGATGTCGACCAGCATGTCGTCGGTGATGGTCGACATCCGCGTCATGATGTTCTGCATGTTTTTCATGATCTGGACGGTCTCGCCCAGATCCTCGGCCTGAGCCTTCATCTCGTCGAGGCGGTCGAACATGAACTCCATGTTCTGGGCCATGCCGACGCCCTGCATGCTGATCATGAACGGAATCGACGTGTTCTCGATCGGGTTGCCCTGCGGCCGCGTCGGCGCCTGCACCCGGGAGATGCCCTCCACCCGGAACACCGCCTTGGCCACCTTGTCGAGCACCAGGAAGTCGGCCGAATTCCGCAGGTCGTGGTCGGCCTCGATCAGCAGCATCTCCGGGCTCATCCGGGCGGCGGAGAAGTGCCGGTCCGCGGCGAGATACCCCTCGTTGGACGGGATGTCCTGCGGGATGAACTTCCGGTCGTCATAGCTGGGCTGATAGAACGGCAGGGCCAGCAGACCGACCAGGGCCACCGACAGTGACGCCAGCAGGATCGGCAGCGGCCAGCGCACCACCGAAGTGCCGATGCGGCGCCAGAAGCGGATTCGCATGGCGCGCTTGGGTTCCAGCAGGCCGAACCGGCTGGCGATGGTGACCATGGCCGGGCCCAGGGTCAGCGCCACGGTCACCGCGGTGAGCATGCCGACGGCACACGGCACGCCGAGGCTCTGGAAATACGGCATCCGGGTCAGCGACAGGCAGAACGCGGCGCCGGCGATGGTCAGCGCCGAACCCAGGATGACATGGGCAGTGCCACCGAACATCTCGTAGTAGGCGGCCTCGGGATCGGCGCCGGCGGCACGTGCTTCCTGGTACCGGCCGGTCAGGAAGATGACGTAGTCGGTTCCCGCGGCGATGGACATGGCGACCACCAGGTTCACCGCGAACGTGGAGAGGCCGAAGACCTGGTGGTGGCCCAGGGCCGCGACA
Source organism: Mycobacterium sp. (assembly GCA_040512325.1). Taxonomy (GTDB): domain Bacteria; phylum Actinomycetota; class Actinomycetes; order Mycobacteriales; family Mycobacteriaceae; genus Mycobacterium. The sequence goes on from JBEVFK010000025.1 coordinate 16,341, forward strand.
ACCCCGCTGGCGGCGGCCAACTGGATACCGACCACGGCCAGTAGCAGCACGATGGTGACGAGGGACCGGTAGAAGAAAATGAGCAGCACGATGATCACCGAGAAGGTGACCAGGGTGATCAGCAGGACCGTGCGTTCACCGGCGTGCTGGAGGTCGGCCTGCAGGGCGGCCGGGCCGGTGACGTACACCGTCACACCGGGCGGCGCCGGACTGGCCTCGATGGCGTCCCGGACCGCGGCCACCGACTCGTTGGCCAGCGTCTCGCCCATGTTGCCGGCCAGGTAGACCTGCACGTAGGCGGCCCGGCCGTCGGTGCTCTGGGCCCCCGATTCGGTCAGCGGGTCGCCCCAGAAGTCCTGGACGTTCTGCACATGCGCGGGGTCGGCCCGCAGCCGCTCCACCAGGTCGTCGTAGTAGTCGTGCGCCTCGTTCTCCAGCGGCTGCTGCCCCTCGAGGACGATCAGCGCGATGCTGTCGGAGTTCGATTCCTCGAACACCTTGCCCATCTGCGTCATCGCCTTGAGCGACGGCGCGTCGGTGGGGTTCAGTGACACCGAGTTGTCGGCCGCCACCTGCTCCAGCGGCGGCACCAGGATGCTCAACGCGGCCACCACGGCCACCCACGCGATGACGATCGGGATGGCCAGGCGCCGGATCCAGCGGGCCAGGAACGTCGGTTCGGAGCTGACGCGGTAGGACGTCTGGCGCATCAGGCGGACTTCGACATGCAGTAGACATATGCGCTCACGGCGGTCGACGAGCGGTCGTCTTTGACCTCGCCGTCGGAGACGATGCGGCAGCCGATGAACCCGGAGTTGCCCTGCGCCACGACGTTTGCCGCCATCGACGGCGCCGTCGTCTCGAGTTCCACCGACCACGGCAGGCTCGCGTCGTTCACCTGTACCGGGTCGCCCTCGGTGTCGAGGTAGTTGATGTCCGCTGTGGTCCCCGGGTTGCCGAAGACTTCATACGACACCCGCTTGGGATCGGAGTTGTTGCTGTCGTCGGACATGCTGCCGGCGTAGGTCGGCAACTGTTCGGAGCCGAAGATGCCGCGGACACGCGACACGGTGAATCCTCCAAGGCCGAGTACCACCACCAGCGCCAGCGGCAGCCACACGCGTTTGAGCACGGTGACGATCGCAGTTCCCCTTCTCGATGGGATTGGCCGCTAGGCGGTTGAATGTGAGTGAAGGCTAACCTATGGCGCGCAGCCGGTGGCACGTTGCCTGGTCCGCCGCGCTGGAGCGCGCCGGAGTCGACGATGGTGCGGTAGCCGACTGGCAGGATGAGGCTCATGGCCTCATCTCCCGCCCCGCTGCTTCTCCTGGACGGCGCCAGTATGTGGTTCCGGTCCTACTTCGGCATCCCGTCGTCGATCAAGGCTCCCGACGGACGACCGGTCAACGCGGTGCGGGGGTTCTTCGACGCCATTGCCACGTGCGTCACCCAGCAGCGGCCCGGCCGCCTCGTGGTGTGCCTGGACATCGACTGGCGACCGCAGTGGCGGGTGGATCTCATCCCGTCGTACAAGGCGCACCGCGTGGAGCAGGAGAACCCCGGCCACACCCCGGACGTCGAAGAAGTGCCCGACGAGCTGACGCCCCAGGTCGAGATGATCATGGAGCTGCTCGACGCCTTCGGGATCGCCACGGGTGGTGCGCCGGAATTCGAAGCCGACGACGTACTGGGCACGTTGGCGGCCCGGGAGCGGCGCGACCCCGTGATCGTGGTCAGCGGCGACCGCGACCTACTTCAGGTCGTCACCGATGATCCCGTCGCGGTGCGGGTGCTCTATCTGGGCCAGGGCCTGGCCAAAGCGGTGCTGTGGGGCCCAGAAGAGGTCGCCGCGAAGTACGGATTGCCCCCGGCACGGGCCGGCGCCGCCTATGCGGAGTTGGCGGTGTTGCGCGGCGACCCGTCCGACGGCCTGCCCGGGGTGCCCGGCATCGGCGAGAAGACCGCCGCGACGTTGCTGTCCCAGCACCAGGCACTGGCGAACATCCTCGCCGCCGCCGAAGACCCCAAATCCTCGGTGCCGAAAGGGGTTCGGGCCAAGCTCAAAGCCGCAGCCGACTACCTTTCGGTGGCGGACAAGGTGGTACTGGTGGCCACCGATGCGCCTGTGGTTCTGTCCACCGCCACCGATGTGCTGCCGCTGGCGGCGGCCGACCCGAAGCGCGTGGTGGAACTCGCCGAGAAGTACGGCGTCAGCTCGTCGATCGCCCGGCTGCAGAAAGCGCTCGACGCGCTCTAGCGCGGGCGGCCGACCTCATAGGTGCCGTCGTCGTCCTGGAAGGTCACTGTGACCTGGCGCTTGGTGCCGTCGATGCTGACCTCGCAGTCGAAGGTGTCACCCTTGGCCACGGTGGGGCTCTGGCCGTCGTTGCACTTGACGTCCTGGACGTTCTTGGCGCCGTAGCCGTTGGCCTCGTCGGACAGGATCTGCTGCACGCCCTCTTGCGCCTTGGTCACGTCGAGTTTGGTGGTCACGAAGAAGCCGGGCTTCCAGAAGCCGAGTACCAGCACCACCGCGACGATGATCGCACCGAGCACACCGAGAATGGTGCCCAACGCCGCCATCGAGCGCTTGGAGCCGCCTTCTTCGGCGGGGGGCTGCTGGCCGTAGGGGTACTGACCGGGTTGGCCGTACTGCGGCTGACCCGGCTGCCCGTACTGCGGCTGACCGGGCTGGCCATACTGCGGCTGACCGTACTGAGGCTGCTGGCCGGGTTGGCCGTATTGCGGCTGCTGGCCGTACTGGGGGGGCTGCTGACCGTACTGCGGGTACGCGCCGGGCTGCGGATAGCCCTGCTGCGGGTAACCCTGGGTGGGGTTGTACCCCGACGTCTGCCCTGGTGCGCCTGCCGGCGGCTGGTACTGCGGATATTGCTGCGGCGGAGGCGGATACGCCGGCTGCTGCCAGGTGGGGGCCTGCTGCTCAGCGCCCGGCTGCTGCCAGTTGGGCGCGGGATACTCCGGCTGCGCCGGCTGCTCACCCGACGGCGGCTGCCATTGGGGAGCGTCGGTGGCGGGCGGCTCGGACGAACCGCCGGCGGGCTGATCCTGACCCTGTTGCCCCTGCCAGGGCTGCGCCGGATCGGTTCCCTGGGGTCCGCTCATACGTCTCTCCTTGGTACTGGTCACGAACGTTGCAGTACGTCGATGACGCCTGCCTCAACCGTAGCGTTGGCAACACCCTACCCGCCATCAACAGCTACGACGCCGCGCCGCACGTCGTCGATCGCGCGTTTCGCGGTGGTCCGCAGCGAAGACTCCCTGGCGGCATTGCGGACCTGGTCGAGCAGGTCAAGGACCTGTCGGCACCACCGGACGAAGTCCCCCGCCAGCAGCGTGTTTCCTGCTGAGGCCTGCTCGGACGCCGCGAGCGCCGACGTCAGATCACCGGAGGTCGCCCACCGGTGCATGGCGGTGACGAAGCCCTCGTCCGGCTCCCGCGTGGGTGCGATGCGGTGCCGTACCTCATCGGCGCGCAACTGACCGGAGAGGCGGCGGGTCTGCACCAGCGCGGTCCGGATACCAGCCTGCGGCACGTCGTGCGCCCGCGGTGCCGGCCCGTCCACACCGCGGGTCTCGAACACCACCGCCGTCAGCACCGCGGCCAGTTCGGCCGGCGCCAGACCCTGCCAGGCGCCGGTCCGCAGACACTCCGCGACCAGCAGGTCACTTTCGTTGTAGATCCGCGCCAGGAGGCGGCCGTCGTCGGTGACCCGGTAGTCGCCGTCGGCTCCGGTGGTCTCGATGAAGCCCCGCTCGGTCAGCAACCCGACAATCCGGTCGAACGTGCGCGCCAGCGAGTTCGTCGCCGCCCCGATCTTCTTCTGCAGCAGGGCGTTGTCGCGTTCGACCCGCAGATACCGTTCGGCGACACGCGCCTTGGCGTCGCGGTCGCTCGCGCCGTGTGACGGGTGCTCTCGCATCCGGGTGCGCAGCCTGATCAGCTCCGGGTCGATGTCGGGCTCGTCGCCCGCCTGGCCGCGTTTGCGGCGGTCAGCAGGCATCACCAGGCCGGCGGCGGCGGACCGCAGCGACGACGCCAGGTCGCGCCGCACCTGCGGCCTGCGATGCTCGATGCGTTTCGGCAGCGGCATGGTGCCGACCGGGGCCGAGCCGCCCGAATAGTCGGTGGACGAGATCCGGCCTGCCCACCGGTGTTCGGTGAGCACCAGCGGACGCGGATCGTCACTCTCGGAATCCGGTTCGAGCACCACCGCCAGACCGCTGTGGCGGCCGGTGATCGTGACGATGTCCCCGCGCTTCAACGTGGCGAGGGCATCCGAGACGGCGCGGCGGCGCTGCACCCGCGACGCCCGCGACTGCGCCCGTTCGCGTTCGGAGATCTGGGCGCGCAGCCGTACGTAGTCCAGGATCGGTGCCTCGCGACCACCCATCTCGGCAGCGATGTCGTCGAGCATCCGCTCGCCACGTTCGACACCGCGCACCAGGCCCACCACCGAGCGGTCCGCCTGGTACTGGGCGAAGGACTTCTCCAGCAGCCGCCTGGCCTGCGCCGGACCCATCTGGTTCACCAGGTTGATGGTCATGTTGTAGGAGGGGGCGAAGGAGCTCTTCAGCGGGAAGGTTCGGGTGGACGCCAGGCCCGCGACCTCGGCGGGTTCGACCTCCGGTGTCCAGACCACGACGGCGTGCCCTTCGACGTCGATCCCCCGCCGGCCTGCGCGGCCGGTGAGCTGCGTGTACTCCCCCGGCGTCAGGGCCGCGTGCTCCTCGCCGTTGTACTTGACCAGCTTTTCCAGCACCACGGTGCGAGCGGGCATGTTGATGCCCAATGCCAGGGTCTCGGTGGCGTACACCGCCTTGACCAGGCCCGCCGTGAAGAGTTCCTCGACGGTGTGCCGGAAGATCGGCAGCATTCCGGCGTGGTGGGCGGCCAGGCCCCGCAGCAGCCCCTCCCGCCATTCGTAGTAGTCGAGGACCTCTAGGTCGGCATCGGGCAAGTCACCGCAACGCCGGTCGACGATCTCGGCGATCCGGGTGCGATCGGCGTCGGTGGTCAGTCGCAACGACGAGCGCAGGCACTGTTTGACCGCCGCGTCGCAGCCGGCGCGGGAGAACACGAAGGTGATGGCGGGCAGCAGGCCCTCGCGGTCGAGGGTGGCGATGACATCCGGTCGCGCGGGTGGCCGGAAGAAGGCCGGCCGGCCCCGATGGCTCTGGGACTGGCGGTTCGATCCGCGACCGCGGGGCTGCCAATCACTCATCCGATCGGCTTCGCGGCGGTGCGCGATGTGGCGCACCAACTCCGGGTCCACCTGCAACCGCTGACCGGCACCGGCCCGGTGCTTGTTCAGATCGAACAGGTCGAAGAGCCTCTTGCCGACCATCATGTGCTGCCACAGCGGTACCGGACGGTGCTCGTCGACGATCACGGTGGTGTCCCCGCGCACGGTCTTGATCCAGCCGCCGAACTCCTCGGCGTTACTGACCGTCGCCGACAGGCTGACCAACCGCACTTCCTCGGGCAGGTGCAGGATCACCTCTTCCCACACCGCGCCGCGCATCCGGTCCGCCAGGAAATGCACCTCGTCCATCACCACATACGAAAGACCGTACAGCGCAGGCGAATTGGCATAGAGCATATTGCGAAGCACTTCGGTGGTCATCACCACGATCGGTGCGTCGGAGTTGATCGACACGTCGCCGGTGAGCAGTCCGATGCGCTCGGGCCCGTAGCGGCGGACCAGATCGGCGTGCTTCTGATTGCTCAGCGCCTTGATCGGGGTGGTGTAGAAGCACTTGCGCCCGGCGGCCAGGGCAAGATGCACGGCGAACTCACCCACCACCGTCTTGCCCGCGCCGGTGGGTGCACACACCAGCACGCCGTGGCCGTTCTCCAGCGCCTCGCAACCCCGACGCTGGAAATCGTCGAGGGCGAAGGGCAATTCGCCGATGAACTTCGCGAGCTCGCCTGCCGTCGTCACCTCAGGTGACGTCATCGTGGGGGGCCGCGGCGGGTACCGGTTCGGGGGCCGGAATAGTGGAGGCCTCATCGTCGGCCAGCTCTTCGCGACCTTCGCGCTTGGCCTTGCGATGGTCGTTGAGGCGGCCGACCTGAATGGCGAACTCCATCAGCACCGTCAGTGCCCCACCGAGTGCCAGCATCGAGAACGGGTCCGAGCCCGGCGTGGCGAACGCGGCGAAGACGAAGACGCCCAGGATCAGTCCGCGCCGCCAGGCCTTCAACTTCTCGTACGGCAGCACGCCGATGACGTTGAGCATGATCAACAGCAGCGGGAATTCGAATCCGACGCCGAATACCAGCAGCAGATTGATCAGGAAGCCGAAGTACTCCGCACCGGACAGCGCGGTGACCTGGACGTCGTTGCCGACCGTCAACAGAAAGTGCAAGGCCTTGGCGAGCACCACGTAGGCCAGCACAGCGCCGGCGAAGAACAACACCGCCGCCGAGACCACGAAGGCCACTGCGAACCGGCGTTCCTTCTTGTACAGGCCGGGGGTGATGAAGGCCCAGATCTGGTAGAACCAGACCGGGCAGGCCAGCACGATGCCGGCCATCAGACCGACCTTCAACCGCAGCATGAACTGGTCGAACGGCGCCGTCGCCAGCAACCGGCAGCCGCCGTCGGCGCTGATCTCAGCCCGCGCTTCGGGCGGCAGTGCGCAGTACGGGCCGCGCAACCAGTCACCCAGGCTGTCGAGCCCGAAGAGACCGTGGCCGTACCACCAGAATCCGAAGATGGTGGTCAACACCACCGCGGCCGCGGAGATCAGCAGCCTGGTGCGAAGCTCGCGGACGTGGTCGACCAGCGACATGGTGCCGTCGGCGTTGGTCTGACTACGCCGACGACGAGGGTCAAGCCGTTTGACGACACCAGGAATCTTCACGGATTTTGCAGTTCTCGAAAAGAGTCACCACGGACGACCGTGGGGACGTTTGCCGTCAGTGGAATCAGGCCGGGCGGGCGTCGGTGTGGTTCGGCTCCGGGACTGTCCCGGTGTCAATCCGCTCCGACTGCACCGGGGTGGCGGGCGCCACCGAGGGCTGTTCGGCCTTGCCGTCGTTCTGCATTTCCTTGACCTCGGACTTGAAGATGCGCATCGACTTGCCCAGCGAACGAGCCGCATCGGGGAGCCGCTTGGCGCCGAAGAGCAGAATGATCACGACAGCAAGAATTGCCCAGTGCCAGGGACTAAGAGCACCCATTTTCAAACCTCCAGACGTCGCCACGATCGTACCCCAGTACCGGCCGGACTAGCCGGGCTGCGCAACCTCGGCGGCATAGTCGGAGTACACCGCGACTGCCGCCGTCGCCGCCGCGCGCACGCCCGCGGCCAGCTCAGCAGGGGCCAACACGGTCACCACGTCACCGAGACCGAGCACCAGCCGGGTCATCCATTCGGCGGCGCCATAGGTCATCTGGGCCTCGAAGTAGCCGTCGGGCAATTCGCGGACCAACCGCAACGGGTAGTAGTCGAACATCCACGACGCCTCGGGCGCGATCCGCAGCGTCGCCGACGACAGCCCGGGATCAGCCGCCGAATCGGCGCTGAACAGCGACGTGTCGGGCGGGTTCTGCAGCGTCGGAGCCGGTGGCGCTGACCGTTCGTCGAGCGCGGTGGCGTCCACGATGCGGTCGAACCGGAACAGCCGCACGCCCTCGGCCTCGCGTGACCACGCTTCCAGGTAGCTGTGGTCACCGACCAGCGCGATCCGGATCGGGTCGACGAGCCTGCTGGTCAGAGTGTCTCGCGAGGCCGAGTAATACTCGATGATCAGGGCCCGGTCGTTGCGGACGGCGGCGCGGACAGTGGCTGCTGCCTGACTCTCCGCCGGCGCGGGCTCCGGTTCGGCTGACGCGGCGCCGGACCCGTGGGCCACGGTGCCCGCCGCAGATTCGATCTTGGCGATGGCGCTGCGGGCAGCCTCGGGGTCCAGGACACCGGGCACTTCGGCCAGTGCGCGCAGCGCGACCAGCACACCGGTGGCCTCCGGCGATGTCAGGCGCAGCGGTTGGTCGATGCCCGCCGAGAAGGTGACCTCGATGGTGTCGCCGGAGAACTCGAAGTCGATCAGGTCGCCGGGCCCGTACCCAGGCAGACCGCACATCCACAGTTGGTTGATGTCGTCGCGCAGCTGCTTGGTGCTCACGCCGAGGTCGCTGGCGGCCTCGGCGAAGGTGATCCGCGGGTTGGCCTGGAAGTACGGCACCATATTGAGCAGGCGGACCAGCCGCGTGGAGACGCCACTCATGACGGCACCCCCGCCTGGGCCGTCAGCCGGGCCAGCACTTCGTCACGCAGCGAGGCCGGCTCGAGGACCACCGCGTCGGCGCCGTGGCCGGCGATGTCGCGGGCCAGCCGGTCGCGGAAGCCGATGTCGAGCTCCAGGATCTCGCCGCTGCGCCCGCCGAGATCACGGGCGCCCACCGACTTTCCGACCCGCCGCAGCGCGGTGGCGCGGCCGTCGGCCACCCACACCCGGGCCAGCAGACCAGACGGCGCCTCGCCGACGACGTCGTTGACGATGCGGCGCAGATCGACCCCGGCGGGACGGGTGACGGCACCAACGGGTCCCACCGCGTGGACGTCGGTGCCGATGCGCGACAGCCGGAACGTGCGGGTGGCGTCGCGGAGGCGGTCGTGGCCGACGAGATACCAGCGCCGGTTCACGGTGACGACGCCCCAGGGTTCGACGGTGCGCTCGGTGTAGGGCTCGGTGCGCGACGACCGATGCGGAAACTGCACGGCGCGACCCGAATTGGTGGCCGCCAACAGCACGCCCAGTACGTCCTCGGAACCCCGCAGACCTGGCAGCCCGGTGGTGCTGGAGATCGCGATCGCATTGTCGGCGGCGGCATCGACGTCCACCCCGGCCGCGCGCAGTTTCAGCAGCGCGCCCTGGGTGGCTGTCACCAGCTCGGGTGACTCCCACAGCTGGGTCGCGACCGCCACCGCACCCGCTTCGTCGGCGGTCAGCTCGATATCGGGCAGCGCGTAGGCCTCGCGGTTGATCCGGTACCCCTCGGTGGGGTCGATGGATGACACCCGTCCGGTCTCCAGCGGGATGCCGAGGTCGCGGAGTTCGTTCTTGTCGCGTTCGAACATCCGGGAAAAGGCTTCGTCACTGGGGCTGTCGGTGTACCCGGCGACACTGCGGCGGATCCGGTCGGCGGTGATGTAGCCGTGCGTCGACAACAACGCGATGACAAGGTTCATCAGTCGTTCGACTTTGGAGATCCCCACCCCGAGCACCTTAGAGGGCCAGCGCGCGCCAGGCTTACATCGACGCGATCAGCCTTTTCACCCGCTCGTCGACCGAGCGGAACGGGTCTTTGCACAACACGGTGCGCTGCGCCTGATCGTTGAGCTTCAAGTGCACCCAGTCGACGGTGAAGTCCCGGCCGGCTTCCTGCGCGGCGCTGATGAACTCGCCGCGGAGCTTGGCCCTGGTGGTCTGCGGCGGTGTCTCAACGGCGTCGTCGATGTCCTCGTCGGTGGTGATGCGCGCCGCCAGGCCCTTGCGCTGCAGCAGGTCGAAGACGCCGCGGCCGCGTTTGATGTCGTGATAGGCCAGGTCGAGCTGGCTGATCTTGGGATCGGAGAGCTCCATGTTGTAGCGATCCTGGTAGCGCTGGAACAACTTGCGCTTGATCACCCAGTCGATCTCGGTGTCGACCTTGGCGAAGTCCTGGCTCTCCACCGCGTCGAGCTGACGGCCCCAGAGATCGACCACCTGCTCGACCTGCGGGTTGGGTTCCCGGGTCTGCAGGTGTTCGACGGCACGGGCGTAGTACTCGCGCTGGATGTCCAGGGCACTGGCCTGCCGGCCCCCGGCGAGGCGCACCGGACGACGGCCGGTGAGGTCGTGGCTGACTTCGCGGATGGCCCGGATCGGGTTGTCCAGCGAGAAGTCCCGGAACGGCACCCCGGCTTCGATCATCTCCAGCACCAGCGCGGCGGTACCCACCTTGAGCATGGTGGAGGACTCGCTCATGTTGGAATCGCCGACGATCACGTGCAGCCGGCGGTACTTCTCGGCGTCGGCGTGCGGCTCGTCGCGGGTGTTGATGATCGGACGTGACCGCGTGGTCGCGCTGGAGACACCTTCCCAGATGTGCTCGGCACGCTGCGACAGGCAGAATGTGGCCGCCTTCGGCGTCTGCAGCACCTTGCCCGCACCGCAGATCAGCTGGCGTGTCACCAGGAACGGCAGCAGGACATCCGAGATCCGGGAGAACTCGCCGGCCCGCACGATCAGGTAGTTCTCGTGGCAGCCGTAGGAGTTGCCCGCCGAGTCGGTGTTGTTCTTGAACAGGTAGATGTCACCACCGATGCCCTCGTCGGCCAGGCGCTGCTCGGCGTCGATCAACAGGTCTTCGAGCACCCGTTCACCTGCGCGGTCGTGGGTGACGAGCTGCAGGAGGCTGTCACACTCGGCCGTCGCGTACTCCGGATGACTGCCGACGTCGAGATACAGCCGGGCGCCGTTGCGGAGGAAGACGTTGGAACTGCGGCCCCACGACACCACCCGGCGGAACAGGTAGCGGGCCACTTCGTCCGGCGAGAGCCGGCGGTGGCCGTGGAACGTGCAGGTGACACCGAATTCTGTTTCGATACCCATGATTCGTCGCTGCACGTCTTCGAGACTACTTGCCGATCCGCTCCGGTGGTGGGCAAGCGCGCCTTGTCATCCGTTCGCCGTGTCGTAAGGACCTGTGGACAACGGTCGGCATCCCGGGGCGATCGGGTGCCAGCATGCGCCATGACCGAAACCCGGCCCACCGTCGCCGAGGCGCAGAGCTGGCGGCCTGAGGCGCTCGCCGACCTCGCCGAGGCCTGGGATCGGGCGGCGGGTGGTGTGCAGATCCACCTCGACGAGGCGGCCCGCGAGGTGCTGGGCACCGGCGAATTCTGGACCGGGTCGGCCGCCGACGAAGCTCGGGCCACGATCGCTGAGATCACCACTCCGGGAAGGCATGCGGCCCGCGCCCTGATCGCCGCGGCCGCGGCCGCCCGCTCTGGCGCCCCACGCATCGCCGCCGCCCGCGAGCAGGTCCTCGACGCGGTGGCCCACGCCCGCTCCCTGGGCTATGACGTCGCCGACGACGGCACCGTCACACCACCGGCGACCATTCCCGACCTGCTCCGACTGACCTGCGGCGGCGACGACGGCGTGGCCCGCGCGATGATGCAGACGCGGACAACGGAATTCACCGCGACGGTGGTCACCGCGCTGGAGCAGCTCGGCGCGGCCGACCGGGCTGCCGCCGGTGACATCGACGCCGCCTTCGGTACCGGGGAGTCGGGACCGGCGGCGACCACCCCGGCCGGGGCGTGGTCGATGACCGCCGCCGAGGCGGTGGCGGCCTGGCCGGTGATGAGCCAGGACCGCATCGCCGCAGCGCTGGCCGCCATGCCCGAGCAACAGCGCCTGCACCTCATCGAGACCGTGCCGCAACAGGTCGGCAACACCGATGGGGTGCCGTGGCCGATGCGGTTCGCCGCCAACCGCATCAACGTCGCCGACGCGATCCTGGCCCAGCGCCGGACGGTGGACATGGCCGAGGAGGACAAGATTCGCGCCGTGCTCGGCACTCTCGATGCCGGCAGCACGGAACGGGGGTGGCTGGCCGCCCACGCCGATCCCGTGTTCCGCGCCGCGCTGGTCGCCGATCATGATCGAGAGGCCAACGCGCGCATCGAGTTCTACGAAAGCCTGCTGGCCGAGGTACCCGATCCGACCACCCGCACCGACGACCACCTGCCCCGCCAGATCATCGCGTTCGATCCGGACCGGTCGTCGTTCATCGAACTCAGCGGCGACCTGACGACCGCCACGAGTGTGGGTGTCCTGGTGCCGGGACTGGGCACCACCATCGCCGGATCGGCCGCCGATACCGAGACCTCCCGCAGATTCGTCGCGGCAGGCAACGGCGCCGTCGCCATGATCACCTACCTCGGCGGACCGTTTCCCGACGGTGCCCTGGCGGCCGGCCTCATCGATGCCGGAAAGGCAACCTACGCACACGATATGGCGCCCCGGCTGGTGGCGTTCAGCGAAGACGTCGACCGCACGGTGGATGCCACCGGCCGCGATATCCCGGTGACCTACATCGGCCACTCCTATGGTGGCTCGATCCTGGGGACCGCCGAATTCGCCGGTCTGACCGCCGATCGCACGGTGTACGTCGCCGCCGCCGGTGCCGGGGTGGGCGTGGACAGCCCCGACGACTGGCACAACCGCAACCCTGAGGTGGTGCGGTTTTCGATGACGGCGCCGGGCGACTGGATTCAGGTGGTGCAAGGGCTGATGCTGAGCCCGCACGGCGCCGATCCCGACGGGATGCCGGGGGTGGTGCACCTCGATACCGGACGGCGACTCGACGGCAGCCCGATGATGGGACCGGCAGCGCACAGCGCGGTACTCAACGAGCCGTCCGATGCCTGGCACAACATCCTGGCGGTGATCACCGGCGACTGGCCCGCGCTCGACGTCTCGGGTGTCGAGCGGCCGGCCTAGGGGTGTTTACTCGGCCGATCCGGCTTCCGGTTGCGGCGCAGGCTCGGCCGCCGGTTGCGGCAGCACCGCGTCCAGCGCGGCGCCGGTGATCCGCCGGAACGCACGCCGCGGCCGGTTGGCATCGAGGATCGCGACCTCGAGAGCGGACGCGGCCAGCACGCGCTGCTCGCCGTTGGCGCCGCCGGCCTGCAGTGCATGCACGGCAACAGCCACGGCGTCGCCCAGGCTGGCGTTCTCGGTGTAGGACTCCTTGAGCGCGGCGATGATGGGCTCGGTGGTACCACCCATCACGACGAATTCGGGCTCGTCGGCGATGGAGCCGTCGTAGGTGATGCGGTACAGCTCAGGCGGTTTGGTCTCCCCGTAGTGGGCCACCTCGGCGACGCAGAGTTCCACCTCGTAGGGCTTGGCCTGCTCGGTGAAGATGGTGCCGAGGGCCTGGGCGTACCGATTGGCGAGCTGACGGCCGGTGACATCACGACGGGAGTAGGCATAACCCTGGGTATCGGCGAGCTGGATGCCGCCGCGACGCAGGTTGTCGAACTCGTTGAACCGGCCGACGGCGGCGAACCCGACCCGGTCATACAGCTCGCTGACCTTCTGCAGGGACCGCGACGGGTTCTCCGCGACGAACAGCACGCCACCGGAGTAGGCCAGCACCACCACGCTGCGGCCCCGGGAAATGCCCTTGCGGGCGAGCTCGCTGCGCTCGCGCATCGCCTGCTCAGGCGAGATGAAATACGGGAAACTCATAGAACTGGGGCCTCACCGGCGTCGGGTCCGAAAGTGTCTGTGCGCGAACGGCTTGTGATCACATCGCGGGCGATCTCGGCGATCCGCTGCTCGGTGATGTCCTCGGCGCCTTCGGCTCCGATGGTGACCGCGGTGGGATAGATACCCCGCACCAGGTCGGGTCCACCGGTGGCCGAATCGTCGTCGGCGGCGTCGTAGAGCGCCTCGACGGCCACCCGCAATGCCGATTCGGCGTCGGTGACCCGCGAATACAGCTTCTTGATGGAGGACTTTGCGAAGAGCGAACCCGAGCCCACCGACTGGTAGCCCTCTTCTTCGAGGTTGTGTCCGCCGGCTGCGTCGAACGACACGATGCGGCCCGCACCCATCGGATCCGGGTCGTCGAGGTCGTAACCGACGAGCAGGGGTATCGCGACGAAACCCTGCAGCGCTGCGCCGAGGTTGCCGCGCACCATGATGGCCAGGCGGTTCACTTTGCCGGGGAAGGTCAGCGGCACACCTTCGAGCTTCTCGTAGTGCTCCAGCTCGACGGCGTACAGACGCGCGAACTCCACCGCGATGGCCGCGGTGCCGGCGATGCCGGTCGCGGTGTAATCGTCGGTGATGTAGACCTTCTGCACGTCGCGACTGGCGATCATGTTGCCCTGGGTGGCCCGGCGGTCACCGGCGATGAGCACGCCGCCCGGGTACTTCAGCGCGACGATCGTCGTCCCGTGTGGCAGGTCGGCACCGCTGCCGGTGACCGGGGCACTGCCCGTCGGCAACAGCTGCGGAGCTTCGCGGCGCAGATAGTCCGAAAAGGACGAGAGATCAGAGATGGATGAGCTGGAATTCGAGCGGTCGCTGAACGGCCAGGTCACTGGCCACCCTTTTGCACATATGCCCGCACGAAGTCCTCGGCGTTCTCCTCCAGGACGTCATCGATCTCGTCCAGCAGGTCGTCGGTCTCTTCGGTCAGCTTCTCGCGACGCTCCTGGCCCGCGGCCGTGCTGCCGGTGGCATCGCCGTCATCGTCGCCGCCACCGCCACGCTTGGTCTGCTCCTGAGCCATCGCTGCCTCCTGTAGTGCTTGGTTCTTCCACAGTACCGGTCACCGCCTCTGACGCCGGGGTTAGCCTCAGTTCGTGAGCTGTTCGACGAGCTCCGCCGCGCTGTTCACCGAATCCAACAAGGCGCCGACGTGTGCTTTGCTGCCGCGCAGCGGTTCCAGCGTCGGGATCCGCACCAGCGAATCGCCGCCCAGATCGAAGATCACCGAATCCCAGCTGGCCGCCGCGATATCCGCACCGAACCGGCGCAGGCACTCGCCGCGGAAGTAGGCGCGGGTGTCGGTCGGGGGGCTCTCCACCGCGTCGAGCACCTGCTGCTCGGTGACCAACCGTTGCATCGACCCGCGAGCCACCAGCCGGTTGTACAGGCCCTTGTCCAGCCGCACATCGGAGTACTGCAGGTCCACCAGGTGCAGACGGGGCGCCGACCAGCCCAGGTTCTCGCGCTGCCGGAAACCCTCGAGGATGCGGAGCTTGGCCGGCCAGTCCAACAGGTCGGCGCACTCCATCGGATCACGCTCGAGCAGGTCGAGCACGTGGGCCCAGGTTTCCACCACCCGCGTGGCGCTGGGGTCCGGGTCGCGGCTGTCCACCAGTTTGGCCACCCGGTCCAGATAGATGCGTTGCAACGCCAGCGCGGTCAGTTCCCGGCCGTCGGCCAGCGCGACGGTGGCGCGCAGGCTCGGGTCGCGGCTGACCACGTGTACCGCGTGCACCGGGCGGGCCAACGCCAGATCACTGAGGTCCACGCCTTCTTCGATGAGGTCGAGCACCAGCGACGAGGTGCCGACCTTGAGGTAGGTCGACGTCTCGGCGAGGTTGGCGTCGCCGATGATGACGTGCAGTCTGCGGTACTTGTCGGCGTCGGCGTGCGGCTCGTCGCGGGTGTTGATGATGCCCCGCTTGAGGGTGGTCTCCAGCCCGACCTCGACCTCGATGTAGTCGGCGCGCTGGGAGAGCTGGAAGCCCGGCTCGTCCCCGGACGCCCCGATACCCACCCGGCCTGAGCCGGTGAAGACCTGCCTCGACACCAGGAACGGGGTGAACCCGGCGATGACCGCCGAGAACGGCGTCTGCCGGCTCATCAGATAGTTCTCGTGGGTGCCGTAGGAGGCGCCCTTGCCGTCGACGTTGTTCTTGTACAGCTGCAGTCTGGCCGCACCCGGCACCGAGGCGACGTGGCGGGCGGCGGCTTCCATCACCCGCTCGCCGGCCTTGTCCCAGATCACCGCGTCGATCGGATCGGTGACTTCGGGCGCCGAATATTCGGGGTGCGCATGGTCGACATAGAGCCGGGCGCCGTTGGTCAGGATCATGTGGGCCGCGCCGACCTCGTCGGCGTCGACGATCGGGGGCGGGCCCGACGCCCGGCTCAGGTCGAAGCCGCGCGCGTCGCGCAGGGGCGATTCGACCTCGTAGTCCCACCGGGTGCGCTTGGCCCGCTGGATACCGGCGGCGGCCGCGTACGCCAGCACCGCCTGCGTCGACGTGAGGATCGGATTCGCGGTCGGGTCGGACGGCGAGGAGATACCGTACTCGACCTCGGTGCCGATAATCCTTTGCATAGGGCCACCCTAGAGGGACGACGATGCGGGGGGAGGAACGAGCCCCGCTGAGGAGCCCGACCATCAGGCACAGCAGGTGAGACTCACCCTTGCGGACTGGCCGTCGCCTTGGTGCAGTAGTGCACACCATGAACACCTACTTGTTGCACAACACGACGCTGATCGACGGGACCGGCGCCGAGGCGCTGCCGGACGCCGCGGTGCTGATCGCCGACGGCAGGATCAGCTGGGTCGGGCCGGAGTCGGACTTCACCCCGGCTGCGGCGGACACCGTGACCCGCGTCGACCTGGACGGCAACACGGTGTGCCCGGGCTTCTTCGACTGCCACGTACACTTCGCGCTGCCCGGCACGCAGGGCAGTGTGCTGGAGCGGGCGCTCAAACCGCCGTCGTATGAACAG
This sequence comes from Mycobacterium sp., assembly GCA_040512325.1. Classification (GTDB taxonomy): domain Bacteria; phylum Actinomycetota; class Actinomycetes; order Mycobacteriales; family Mycobacteriaceae; genus Mycobacterium. Next base: position 32,632 of record JBEVFK010000025.1, read on the forward strand.
TTTCGGCTCATCGAGCGGCTGCGCGTCACCCTGCACAACGGCATCACCACGGCGCGCGATCTGATGGGGATCGACCCCGGGGTCCGGGACGCGGTGGCCGACGGCCTCATCGCCGGGCCACGGCTGCTGGTCGCCATCAACATGCTCAGCCAGACCTCCGGGCACGCCGACTTCCACTTGCCGTCGGGGCTCGATCTGGGTCCGTTGATCGGCGCCCGGCTGGTGGATTCGGTGGACGCCGCCCGCCTGCGGACCCGGGAACTGATCCGCGCCGGCGCCGACGTCATCAAGGTCGCCTCCAGCGGTGGGGTGTCCTCACCGAACGACGATCCGTCCTGGCTGGGGATGCGCCGGGAGTTGATCGCCGCGATCGTCGAGGAAGGCCACAACTACGGCGGCAGGCCGGTCGCCGCGCACGCGATCGGTTATCCGGGTATCCGCGCCGCCGTCGAGGCCGGCGTGCACAGCATCGAGCACGGTTACGAACTCGACGACGAACTCCGGGCGCAGATGGTGGACCGGGGCACGTTCCTGGTGCCTACGCTGCTGGAAACCATGACACCGGTCACCGCGTCACCTCAGGGAGCTGCCAAGAGCGCGAAATGGCATGTCATGGCGCATGATTCGATACAGGCTTCGGCCGCGGCGGGCGTGCAGATCGCGGTGGGCACCGACGCCGGGCTCAGCCCCGACCACGGCACCAACCTCAAAGAGCTGGGGCTGCTGGTGCGTTTCGGCGGCCTGACCCCGATGCAGGCGATCGTCGCGGGCACCGCCACCGCCGCCGCACTCTGCGGTGTCGCCGACCGGCTGGGCACGGTGGTGGCAGGCAAGATCGCCGATCTGGTGGTGATCCGCGGTAACCCGCTCGCCGACATCGATGCCGTCGGCAACCCCGACAACATCGTGCTGGTGATCAAGGACGGTAGAGCTGCCGGCAACCGCGGCGGCTACGCCGTGCCTGCCTGATGACCGCCGAGGCCGCCCCCGATCCCCGCACGGCCGCCGAGATCTGGTTTCTGGCGCACGGTCTGCCGATGGTGCTGCGTCCCGGCGCGCTGGTCCGGCGGCTGTGGCCACGCTCGGCACCAGCGTTGGCCGGGTTCGCGGTGATCATGGCCAACTCGGTGATCGTGGTCCTGGTGACCGGCGTGCACACCATCGACATCGACGGCACCCCCACCCGCGCCGAGTGGTTTGTGCTCGGCCTGCTGCTGCTGGTGCTCCCGCTCGCCGGGGCGGTCGGCTGGGGGGTATCGCGGCTGAGCCAGCCGCGCCGCAGCATCGCCTCCGCGGTCGCTGTCGTCATCATCTACCTCGGCGCCATCTTCGGCGGGATCAGCGCCTACGAGACGGTCAACCTGGTGGCCGACACCATCGTGATCGCTGCCATCTTCGGTTGCACCGCAACAGGAATCGGGTCGATCCTCGGCTGGTCGGCCAGGATCACCGCCGCGAATCTGGCGTCGGTGGGCAGCTTGTTCGTCCGCGCCCTACCGGTGGTGCTGCTGACGGTGCTGGTGTTCTTCAACACCTACGTGTGGCTGATGGCCGCGGTGGTGAGCCGGACCCGGCTCTGGGTGGCGCTGCTGTTCCTGTTCGCCATCGCCGCGGTGTTCCTGGTGTCGAGCACGCTGGACCGGGTGCGCCCCATCCTCGACCCCGACGCCAAGAAGCCCGAGGATGCGCAGAGCCTGGTCGGTACGCCGTTCGAGACGATGCCGGACCGTCCGAGACGGGTCCCGCTGTCGCAGACGGAACGGGTCAACGTCGCCTTCGTTCTCGGTCTGTCCCAGATCGCCCAGGTGCTGATGGTCGCGATCGTCACCACGTCGATCTTCTTCGTGCTCGGGCTGATCCTGCTCAGCCCGGAGCTGCTCGCCGCCTGGACGCGCAACGGGGCCTCCGACGGTCAGTTCCTCGGCATGACGTTCCCGGTGCCGCAGGCCTTGATCCAGACGTCGATGTTCCTGGGTGCGCTGACGTTCATGTACGTCAGCGCCCGGGCGGTCGGTGACGCCGATCAGCGGACCAAATTCCTGGACCCGCTGGTGGAGGATCTGCGGCTGACGATGGTGGCCCGCGATCGTTATCGCACCTTCACCGCGGCGCGCTGAGCGGCGCCCTGACACACTGTGCCGGTGTCCGACATGCAGCAGGTGCATGACTGGTTCCTGCACCGAGGCCTGCCGCTGGTCCTGACCCGGCGGGTGCGCTCGCGTGCGCTCATCGAACGGTCGGCGCCGGCGGTCAGCGGCGTCGGCGCGCTGACCGCGGTGCTGATGCTGCTGGGGAATCTGACCGGTGATGACCCCGACTACGGCTACATCGCCCGGCTGGGCGGTATCGCCGTGGTGCTGATCGCGGCCCCGTTTGTGCTCAACCTGCTGCATCAGCGGGATACCACGGCCTCCGAGGCCGGTCGCCGCACGGCTGCGCTGCTGGTGATGGCCATGTTCGTGGTGCTGATGCCGGTGACCGTGGACGGCTGGTCGGCGGCGGCGTTGGCCGAGGTGCCGGCCTTCCTGCTGGTGACCCTGGTGACGATCTGGCTGACCTATCTGGGGCTGGGTTCCATCGCGCTGTGGGCGTTCCGGTTCGCCTCGGTGCAACTGGGCGCGCTGGGCAATCTGATGAGCCGGGCCCTGCCGCTGCTGATGTTGACGGTGGTGGTGTATTTCACCGGCGAGCTGTGGCAGCTGTCGGCCCGGATGACGCGGGAAAGACTGTGGCAGACAATCGGATTCCTGGCTCTGGTGGCGATCCTGTTCATGGTCACCACAATCCGCGACGAGGTTCGTGCCCTGCGGGAGGACCGCTCGGAGCAATCGGACCCGACGGCGCTCCTGGTGGGCACCCCGTTCGCCGACGGGGAGGCCCGGCCCGACCCGGCGGAACGCACTCCCCTGTCGGTCGCCGAACAGATCAACGTCGTCGCGGTGATGGTGGTGTCACAGGCCATCCAGGTGGTGATGTTCACCGCAGGAATCTTCGCGTTCTTCCTCGCGCTGGGCATCATCGCGGTGCCCTATGACGTGACCGTGCTGTGGTCGTCGCAGGAGAGCTGTCCGGTCGGTGAACCGCCTTGTGCGGGAACGTGGTTCGGCATCCACCTGCCCATCCCGCAGACCCTGGTGCACACCTCGCTGTTCGTCGCGGTGCTCTCGGGGCTGTACTTCACCGTCAGCACCAGCGTCGACCCGCTCTACCGGCAGCGGTTCTTCGACCCGCTGGTGGCCGATGTGGCGGTCAGCTTGGCCGGCCGCGACGCCTACCTGGACATGGAGCACACGCGATGACCGTGTTCGGCAAGCGCTACGGCGAGGCCCTGCTGCTGGGAATCGGGACAGGCGGAGTGGAGGCCACGGTGTACAACACCTTCGGCCTCAACGACTGTCCTCTCGAGCTGTGGTCGCGGCTGACTCCCGGCGCCGTCGCCGCCGAGCACCGTGTGGCGTCGGCACTGCTCAACGGTCCCCGCTTCTGGCTGATGGACAGCATCGACAAACAGCACGCAGATGCCCAGGAGCACAAGACGTTCGGCGGGCTCGAGATGGTCCGCCAGGCCACCGTCGGGCTCAGCGCCATGAACCCCGCCCCCTACAGCGCCAACCAGGTCGACCGCCGGGCAGCGTTCACCTTCGACGCCGGCCGCGAGATCTACGAGCTTTTCGACCGGGACGGAAACCACTGGGTGATGCAGTCCTACAGCCAGACGGTCGACCCGAGGCTGGAGTTGAGCGACCTGCCGACACTGGGCGGCCGCCTCGCCCTGCCCGCAGGCTGGTCTTATCAGGCCCGCACGCTGGACGCGCCGCTGCGGATCGACACCACGACCGAGCACGCAGTGGTGCTGCAAGACGATCAGGCCAACAGCTATTCGCTGCTGGCCTGATCGGTGTGTCTGCTCGCGGGAATTACAGGTACTGACCCAGATTCGACTCGGTGTCGATGGCCCGGCTGGCCGACGAACTCTTCCCGGTGACGAGCGTGCGGATGTAGACGATCCGCTCACCCTTCTTGCCCGAGATCCGGGCCCAGTCATCGGGATTGGTGGTGTTGGGCAGGTCCTCGTTCTCGGCGAACTCGTCGACGATCGAGTCCAGCAGGTGCTGGATCCGCAGACCGTGCTGGCCTGATTCCAGGACCGCCTTGATGGCGTTTTTCTTCGCGCGGTCGACGACGTTCTGGATCATGGCCCCGGAGTTGAAGTCCTTGAAGTACATGACTTCTTTGTCACCGTTGGCGTAGGTGACCTCCAGGAACCGGTTGTCGTCGATCTCGGCGTACATCCGGTCGACCACCTTCTCGATCATCGCCTTGATCGTCAGGCTCCGGTCGCCACTGAACTCGGCGAGATCGTCGTCGTTGATCGGCAGGTGCTCGGTGAGGTACTTGCTGAAGATGTCCTGCGCCGACTCGGCGTCGGGGCGCTCGATCTTGATCTTGACGTCCAGGCGGCCGGGCCGCAGGATCGCCGGATCGATCATGTCCTCACGGTTGGAGGCACCGATCACGATGACGTTCTCGAGGCCTTCCACACCGTCGATCTCGCTGAGCAGCTGTGGCACCACGGTGGTTTCCACGTCGGAGCTCACGCCGGTGCCGCGGGTGCGGAAGATCGAGTCCATCTCGTCGAAGAACACGATCACCGGAGTGCCCTCGGAGGCCTTCTCCCTGGCCCGCTGGAAGATCAGCCGGATGTGCCGCTCGGTCTCGCCGACGAACTTGTTGAGCAGCTCGGGACCCTTGATGTTCAGGAAGTAGGACTTCGCCTCGCGGGCGTCCTCGCCACGCACCTCGGCCATCTTCTTGGCCAACGAGTTGGCGACGGCCTTGGCGATGAGTGTCTTACCGCACACGGGCGGGCCGTAGAGCAGCACACCTTTCGGCGGGCGCAGCGAGTACTCCCGGTAGAGATCCTTGTGCAGGAACGGCAGCTCGACGGCATCGCGGATCTGTTCGATCTGGCGGGTCAGCCCGCCGATGTCCTCGTAGCTGACATCGGGCACCTCTTCGAGGACCAGGTCCTCGACCTCGGCCTTGGGGATGCGCTCGAACGCATAACCGGCCTTGGTGTCGACCAGCAGGGAATCGCCGGGCCGCAACTTGCGGGGGCGCCACTCGTCCTCGGACTCGGCGAGCACGTCGGTGGGCAGATCGGCGGCAGCCACCAGCGGCTCGGCCAGCCACACGATGCGCTCTTCGTCGGCGTGTCCGACGACCAGGGCGCGGTGACCGTCGGCCAGGACCTCGCGCAGCGTGCAGATTTCGCCCACAGCTTCGAAGTTGCCTGCCTCGACCACCGTCAGTGCTTCGTTGAGCCGGACGGACTGGCCCTGCTTGAGCGCCTTGACGTCGATGTTCGGCGACGCGGTGAGCCGCATCTTGCGACCGGAGGTGAACACGTCGACGGTGTCGTCTTCGTGAGTGGTGAGCAGCACGCCGTAACCGCTGGGCGGCTGACCCAGCCGGTCGACCTCCTCGCGCAGCGCCAGCAGTTGCTGGCGGGCCTCCTTGAGAGTTTCCATCAGCTTGGCGTTTCGCGACGCCAGCGAGTCGATGCGCGCCTCCAGCTGATGGACATCGCGGGGGCTTCGCAAGCCGCTCGGAGTGTCCGCCACCACCGCGAGTTGCTCACGCAGCAGGGCCGCCTCGCGGCGAAGTTCTTCTAGTTCAACAGCGTCTTCGCTGGACAAGCCGTGGGGGTAATCTCCCGAACGCTCTGACTCACTCACGGTGCGCTCCATTCCCCGCACCGAAAGTTGGTGCGGTAACGACTTCAACGCTACCGGCGATTCAGACTTTGTGTGTGGTGTAGCAATTCGACACACCAGCAACACTGTTAGCCTCTGACCTAGAGGCGGTACCGAATGAAAGGACAGCCGTGAACCTGAAATCCCTCGCCACCGGTGTGGCAACCGCTGCCGGTGCGGTCGCCATTGTCGGCGCTGCGGCGGCAGGTGTGACTTCCATTGCATCCGTGACCACCGCCACATCCCCGGCCACCCAGCTCGTCGTGTGGGACATCCCGATGCCCGAGGTGCCGGCTCCCGAACTCACGGGCCCGCTCGTGCAGACACTCAACGGTGTCGCCGCCGGCGGCTCGATGGGCACCTATGTCGAAGGCGGCCTCGGCCGCGGCGAGTCGCTGGTCGCCAGGGCGAAGTACTCCGACGCTGCGGCGAAGGGCTACTTCCCGGTGGCCTTCACGGTTGCCAATGTCGACCAGAACGGCCCGATCGCCACCGCCAATGTCACCGCGACCACCGCGAATGGCATCACCACCACGCGTCCGCTGACGTTCGTGGCCGCGCCGAGCCCCAGCGGCTGGGTCATCCAGAAGGCCGCTGCGTTGTCGTTCCTGTCCTCGTTGGGCTAGATCCTGCCGAGAGTCACCGTCCTGAGCGCCGCCACCATCGTGGCGGCGTTCTGGCTGTCGGGGTGTGGTTCCGAGGCGCCGCCGCCCCCCTCGACACCGCCCCCACCTGCGGCGACGGCGGCAGCACCGGCACGGCCCGCCGACCTGCCACAACCATCGGCACTGATCGACGTGCTGAACCGGCTCTCCGATCCGGCCGTCCCCGGCGCCGACAAGCTCGTGCTGGTCGAGGGCGCCACCGACACCGAGATCGGCACTCTGGATGCCTTCGGCACCGCGCTGCGCGACAACCGGATGTTGCCGCTGGAGTACACCGTCACCGACGTCGCGTGGTCACAAAGCCGGCCAGGGTATGTCGAGGCCAATGTGACGGCCACCCCCGCCGACCCGGCCGCCGCCGCCTTCTCGTTCCCGATGGAGTTCAAGACGGTGGCCGACTCCACACCCCCGCGCTGGCAGCTGGCCCGGCAGACCGCCGAGCTGCTGTTGGCGTTCGGTCAGCGGTGAGCGGCATGTGGATCGGCTGGCTCGAGTTCGACGTCCTCCTCGGTGACGTGCACTCCCTGAAAGAAAAGCGCTCGGTGATCCGGCCCATCGTCGCCGAGCTACGGCGGCGGTTCACCGTGTCGGCCGCCGAAACCGGCTCGACCGACCTGCACCGTCGTGCCGGCATCGGCATGGCCGTGGTCGCAGGCGAGCGGGCCCACGTGGTGGAGGTGCTGGACGCCGCCGAACGGCTGGTGGCGGCCCGGCCGGAGGTTGAACTGCTGTCGGTCCGGCGGGGCCTGCGTCGCAGTGACGACGACTGAAGTGACGACGACCGAAGCGACGACGACCGATCAGCCCCAGGGATCGCGCTGTGGGACGGCCGCACCGGATGCCGCGAAGTCCATGATCACGTCGTCGGCCGGGACATACCGCGGCCAGGCCGCCAGACCGGGTCCGTTGGGGTCGCCGGTCCGCGCGAAGTTCACGACGTAGGCGCTGATGGTCGCTCCCACCGCGGTGTCCTCGGCGGTGGTCTGATCCCCGTACTTGGTGGCCTCGGTGTGAGTGGCCTCGGTGTGAGTGGCCTCAGTGTGAGTGGCCTCGGTGTGCAGAAAGAACGGGACGTCGGTCGCGTGCGGTGCGCCGGCGGTCCGGTCGCCGGAGCCGGCGACATAGGAGAAGCGGTAGGCGTACACCGGCACCTTGGCTGCCAGCAGGCTCGCGACCTGCCGGGCGCCGGCGACCATGACCCCGTCACGGCCACCGATGTCCGCGCTGGTGGCGCCCACCATGATCGGAACGTGGTCGAAGGTATCCGCGCGGTAGGCCGCGGCAGGATCCACCACGGTCACGCCCTCGGCGAACGGGCTCGCAAAATCACGCTGATCGGAACCGAACAGCTTGCCCATGTTCAGGTCACCGCGGATTTGTTCGGGGCTCAGCGCACGCAGCTCTGTCAACGCGTCGGGATCGTCAGCGCCGATGCCCTGTGCGTCGGCGAATCTGACGCCGATCTGCTCGACATCGGCCAGGTTTGCGTCGTCGACGCTGCCGTCGCCGCCGGACATGATCACCGCCCGCTGCACCAGACCCTGCGCGCGGGGCGAGGTCAGCAGCGTGTGGATCGCCATGCCGCCTGCGCTCTCGCCCATCACGGTCACGTTGCGGGGGTCACCGCCGAAGGCCGAGATGTTGCGCTGCACCCACTGCATCGCGGCGATCTGGTCCATGACGCCGTAGTTGCCGAGCAGTCCGTCGGGCCTCTCCTGCGTCAGTTGCGGATGGGCGAACGTGCCGAACCGGCCGAGCCGGTAGTTGAAGCTGGCGACCACCACGCCGTGGCGGGCGAGCTCCGCACCGGAGTAGACCGCCGGTGAGGCTCCCCCGTTGACAAAACCGCCGCCGTGGATCCACACCACCACCGGCAGGTCCCGCACCGGCCCGCCGCCCGGGCGCCACACGTTCAAATACAGGCAGTCCTCTGCCGGCGCCGCGCCCAAGGGCGCCGCGTCGCTCGGGAACGGCAGCTGCATGCAGTCGTTGCCGTACCCGGCGGCCTCGCGGACACCCGGCCAGGGGGCGGCAGGCTGGGGCGGACGCCACCGCAACGCACCGGTGGGCGGTGCCGCGAACGGGATGCCTTTCCAGCTCTCGATCCCGTCGCTCACGACGCCGCGCAGCTGACCCGTCTCGACGGCGATCACGGGCTCAGCTGCCGCGGCCGGTGCTGTCATCAGCGAAAGCGCCACGGCCAGAACAACACCGAGCGCCCGTTTCACGAGCTTTGCGGGATCATCTTCTTGCGCCGCAGCGGTGTCGGCGTGATGGTCCCCGGAGCCAGGCGGCGGGCCGAGATCAGGAACGCGGTGTGGCCGCGCATGTTGTGTTCCGGTCGCACGGCCAGCCCGACGACATTCCAGCCCCGCTGCATGGTCTCCCACGACCGCGGCTCGGTCCAGCATTGCTGTTCGCGCAGCGCTTCCACGGTCTTCGACAGCTGAGTGACGGTGGCGACATAGATGATGAGCACGCCACCGGGAACCAGGGCTTCCGACACCACGTCGAGCACTTCCCACGGGGACAGCATGTCCAGCACGGCCCGGTCGGCCTTCGGATCGGTCTCGGCGACCGGGAAGTCCTTGAGGTCGGCGATCACCAGGTCCCAGTTCGGGGGGCGCTCGCCGAAGAACGTGTCGACGTTGCGCGCGGCATGCACCGCATGGTCGTCGCGCAGTTCGTAGGAGGTCACCCGGCCGGTGGGTCCCACCGCGCGCAGCAGCGAACACGTCAGCGCGCCCGACCCGGCCCCGGCCTCCAGCACGTGCGCGCCGGGGAAGACATCGCCCTCGTGCACGATCTGTGCCGCGTCCTTGGGATAGATGACCTGGGCTCCGCGTGGCATCGACAGCACGTAGTCGATCAGCAGTGGCCGCAGCACCAGGAACTGATCGCCGTTGGTGGACTTGACCACGCTGCCCTCGGGCAGCCCGATCACGGTGTCGTGGGCGATGGCCCCGCGATGGGTGTGGAATTCGGCCTCGGGCTTGAGCACCATCGTGTAGTGCCTGCCCTTGGGATCGGTGAGTTGCACGCGGTCACCCACGGTGAATGGACCGGTTAACGCCACAGCGCAACTCCCTGCCTGATTTGTCTGACTGCGTGCATAAGCTGCCAAGTATGGCCGAGGTAGCAGTGGAGACCAAAGAGCGCCGGCCCGCGCTCTCGCCGTCCCGGGCCGCCGACTTCAAACAGTGCCCGCTGTTGTACCGGTTCCGGGCGATCGACCGGCTGCCGGAGCCGACCTCTGCCGCGCAGCTGCGCGGATCGGTGGTCCATGCCGCGCTCGAGAAGCTCTACGGACTGCCGGCCGGGCAGCGGGTCCACGACACCGCCCTCGGACTGCTCGCACCGGCCTGGGAACAGGTGGTCACCGAGGACAGCCAGCTGAGCGCGGAGTTCACCCCCGAACAACGCGAGCGGCTGCTGGCCGAGGCCGCTGAGCTGCTGTCGGGGTACTACCGGTTGGAAGACCCCACCCGCTTCGACCCGCAGAGCTGTGAGCAGCGCGTCGAGGTGGAACTCGACGACGGCACCCTGTTGCGCGGTTTCGTCGACCGCATCGACGTCGCTCCCACCGGCGAGCTCCGGGTGGTCGACTACAAAACCGGCAGGGCTCCCTCGGAGACGTGGGCCCTGTCCGAGTTCAAGGCGATGTTCCAGATGAAGTTCTATGCCGTAGCGCTGCTGCGCACCCGGGGCGTGGTACCCACCCGGCTGCGGCTGATCTATCTCGCCGACGGACAGGTGCTGGACTATGCCCCTGAGCTCGACGAGCTGGTGCGCTTCGAGAAGACCCTGATCGCCATCTGGCGCGCCATCCAATCTGCCGGCGTCACCGGCGATTTCCCCCCGCGGCCGTCCCGGCTGTGCAGTTGGTGTTCCCATCAGTCGCTGTGCCCGGAGTTCGGTGGCACTCCGCCGCCGTATCCGGGGTGGCCCGCGCAGTCGGCCGGGTCGGCAGCATGACGGGCAGCTACTACCGGCGGGTTCCCGGCGACGACGGGTTCCAGACGTTCGAGTCCACGGATTTCACCCGCAGCAACTGGACCCCCGACATCCAGCACGGCTCACCGCCGTTGGCGCTGTTGACCAAGGTCATCGAGGAGCAGCTGGCGGGTTCGGGCCAGCGGATCGGCCGGCTCAGCCTCGACATCCTGGGGGCCATCCCGGTGGCTCCGCTGAAGGTGCGGGTGTGGGCAGAGCGCCCGGGCAGGCGAATCTCGCTGCTGGCTGCGGAGATGACACCGGTGGCCGACACCCGGCCCGTCGCGCGGGTCAGCGCGTGGGCACTGGCCACCACCGACACCGTCGACGCCGTCACCGATCGGCATCCACCTCTGATCGAGGGGCCTGCGATTCCGCTGCCCGACGGCTGGTGGGACGCCAAGGGCTACCTCGAGTCGGTGGATTTCCGTCGGCAGCACGACGATTCATCGGGTTCCCGGATTTTCTGGATGACGCCGCATGCGTCGCTGGTCGACGATGAGCCCACCACGGCCCTGCAGCGGCTGGCCATGGTCGTCGACTCCGCCAACGGTGTCGGCTCGGCGCTGAACCCGCGCGACTACATGTTCATGAACACCGACACGGTGGTGCATCTGCACCGAATGCCCACCGGTGACGACTTCGCCGTGCGCGCCCGCGGATCCATCGGGCCCGACGGCATCGGCGCCACCACCGCAGACGTCTATGACCGTGGCGGCTTCATCGGCACGTCGGCACAGACGCTGCTCATCCAACGGCAGTGACAATGCTCTGGCAGTTCGATCTGGTTTGGTCGCTGGCGCAGCTGCATCTCGATGCACTCGCGGACGCGGACTTCTTCTGGGAGCCGGCCGAGCTCACCTGGACGGTGCGACGCGGCGACGACGGCGCCTGGCGACCGGACTTCTCGGAGGTCGAGCCGGACCCCATCCCGGTGCCCACCATCGCCTGGCTCAGCTGGCATATCGACTGGTGGTGGACTGCGGCTCTCGACGCCGCGCAGGGCCGGCCGCGTTCCGAGCTGCAGTGGTCCGGCACCGGTGCCGCGGCCGTCGCCCGCATCCGTGAGCTCGCCGTCCAGTGGCGCGCCCTGCTGGCCGATCTCGACGAACCCGCATTGAGCCGGCCGGTCCCCTACCCGTGGGATCCGCCGAAAACCCTGGCCCACCTGGTTTCCTGGGTGAACATCGAGCTGACGAAGAACATCGCCGAGATCGGGCAGTTGCGCCTGCTGCGGGCAGCTACGTCAGCGGGGTGAGCTCCTCGAGCATGGTGGGCACCAGTTCGCTGACGGTCGGGTGGATGTGCACCGTGTGGGTCAGCGTCGTATAGGGCGCTTTTGCGGACATGGTGTCGAGGATGCAGTGGATCACCTCGTCGCCGCCGACGCCGAGGATGGCGGCGCCCAGGATCTCCTGGGTGTCGGCGTCGACGAACACCTTCATGAAGCCCTGGGTCTCGCCCTTCTCCACCGCACGACCGACCCGGGTCATGGGCCGCTTACCCACCAACGCTTTTCGCCCCGAATCCCGCACCTGCGCTTCCGACATCCCCGCCCGGCCCAGCGGCGGGTCGATGTAGAGGGCGTAGGTGGGGATCCGGTCACTGACCTTGCGCGGTTCGTCGTCGAGCAGGTTGGCCGCGACGATCTCGAAGTCGTTGTAGGAGGTATGGGTGAACGCGCCCTTGCCGTTGCAGTCGCCCATCGCCCAGATGTGGTCGGCGGTGGTGCGCAACTGGTCGTCGACCACCACGTAGCCATGCCCGTCGACGTCCACCCCGGCGGCGTCGAGGCCCAGCTCGTCGGTGTTGGGTTGGCGACCGACCGCGACCAGCAGATGAGACCCGACGACCGTGGGCCCGCCGTCGCGGGTGTGCACCGCGATGCCGTCACCGTCTCGGGACACTCGAATATCGTTGGCGCCCAGATGAATCGTGATGCCGTCGCCTTCGAGGATGTCTTTGATCGCGACGCAGACGTCGTCGTCCTCCCTCGATGCCAGGCGCTGGCCGCGTTCGACGACGGTGACCTGGGCCCCGAAACGGCGGTACATCTGGGCGAACTCCAGCCCGATGTAGCTGCCGCCGATGATCACCAGATGCTCTGGCACCACGTCGAGTTCGAGCACCCCGACATTGGTCAGGTAGTCGACCTCGGCCAGGCCCGGGATCGGAGGGGCCACAGCCCGGCCGCCGACATTGAGGAAGATCCGGTCGGCGGTGAGGGTCTGGCCATCCACGTCGAGGGTGTGCGGATCGGTGAAGCGGGCGTGCCCGCGGATCAGCGTGCAGCCGTCCATGCCTTCGAGCCAGCCCTCGACACCCTCCCGGTCGCCGGCGACGATGCCGTCTTTACGCGCTTTGACCTTGCCCATGTCGACGGTGACCTCGCCGGTGCCGATACCGAAGTCGGCACTGCGCCGCGC
>JBEVFK010000026.1:0-25549 GCA_040512325.1 Mycobacterium sp.
CGACGACCTGGTGGCCAACGGCCAGAACGTGGAGTTGCGCGTCTATCCCGATCAAGATCACAGCGGCACGGTGCTGGCCTCGATGGTCGACTCGACCCCGTTCCTGCAGCGCATGTTTGCCCCGCACCAGCCACCACTAGGCTGAACCCCATGCGCTTGGGTCGAATCGCCAGCCCCGACGGGGTCGCTTTTGTCAGCATCGAGGGAGATGTCGGCGACGGCGGTGATGTAGGAGGCGGTGCCTCCGGCAGTGCCATCGCGCGGGAGATCGCCGAACACCCGTTCGGCTCACCGACCTTCACGGGCCGGAGCTGGCCATTGGCCGACGTGCGGCTGCTGGCCCCCATCCTGGCCAGCAAGATCGTCGCCATGGGCAAGAACTACGAGGCGCATGCTGCCGAGATGGGCGGCGACGCCCCCGAGGAACCGGTGATCTTCCTCAAGCCCAACACCTCGATCATCGGTCCGCACGCACCGATCGTGCTGCCGGCGGACGCCTTTCCGGTGCACCACGAGGGTGAGCTGGCCATCGTGATCGGGCGGCCCTGCAAGGACGTGCCCGCCGCGCGGGCCGCCGAGAACATCCTGGGCTACACCATCGCCAACGACGTCTCGGCGCGCGATCAGCAGCAGCAGGACGGCCAGTGGATGCGCGCCAAAGGCCACGACACGTTCTGCCCGGTCGGCCCATGGATCGTCACCGATCTGGATCCCTCGGATCTCGAGCTGTCGACGGAGGTCTTGCACGATGGTGTGAGCGAGCTGCGCCAGCACAGCCGGACCTCGCTACTGGTCCACGACATCGGCGCCATCGTCGAATGGGTGTCGGCGGTGATGACGTTGTTGCCCGGCGATCTGATCTTGACCGGCACGCCGGAAGGCGTGGGCCCGATCGAACACGGCGATACCGTGAGCGTGACGATCTCCGGCATCGGCACATTGACCAATCCCGTTGTGCGAAAAGGTAATTGATGACTGATGTGAGAGTCCGGTTCTGTCCCTCGCCCACCGGGACGCCGCACGTCGGGTTGGTCCGCACCGCGTTGTTCAACTGGGCCTACGCCCGGCACACCGGCGGCGACTTCGTGTTCCGCATCGAAGACACCGACGCCGCGCGCGACAGCACGGAAAGTTATGCGGCCATCCTGGACGCCCTGCGCTGGCTGGGACTGGATTGGGACGAAGGCCCTGAGATCGGCGGCCCGTACGCCCCCTACCGGCAATCCGAGCGCAGCCAGATCTATCGCGACGTGGTGGCCAAATTGGTGGACGCCGGCGAAGTCTATGAGGCGTTCTCGACCGCCGACGAAGTCGAAGCCCGGCATCTGGCGGCAGGCCGCAACCCCAAACTGGGCTACGACAACCATGACCGCACCCTGACCGACGAGCAGCGGGCCGCCTTCCGTGCGGAGGGCCGCAACCCGGTGCTGCGACTGCGGATGCCCGACGAGGACCTCACCTGGAACGATCTGGTGCGCGGGCCGACGACGTTCGCCGCGGGCTCGGTGCCCGACTTCGCCATCACCCGGGGCAGCGGGGATCCGCTGTACACGTTGGTCAACCCGGTCGACGACGCGCTGATGAAGATCACCCACGTGCTGCGCGGTGAGGACATCCTGCCGTCGACGCCCCGCCAGATCGCGCTGTACCAGGCGCTCATCCGTATCGGAGTGGCCGAGCGGGTGCCCGAATTCGCTCATCTGCCAAGTGTTCTCGGTGACGGCAACAAGAAGTTGTCCAAGCGCGACCCGCAGTCGAACCTGTTCCTGCATCGTGACCGCGGGTTCATCCCGGAGGGCCTGCTGAACTATCTGGCGCTGCTCGGCTGGGGGATCGCCGACGACCACGACGTGTTCAGCCTGGCCGAGATGGTGGCCGCGTTCGACGTGAACAACGTCAACTCCAATCCGGCGCGCTTCGACCAGAAGAAGGCCGACGCGATCAATGCCGAGCACATCCGGCTGCTCGGTGCCGAGGACTTCACCGCCCGGCTGGCAGCGTTTCTGGCCGCCCACGGCCACGACACCGGCCTGGACGCGGCCGGCTTCGCCGAAGCGGCCGCTCTGGTGCAGACCCGCATCGTCGTGCTCGGTGACGCCTGGGGCCTGCTGCGGTTCCTCAACGACGACGAGTACACCCTGGATCCCAAATCCGCCGCCAAGGAGCTCGGACCGGACGCCGGGCCGGTACTCGACGCGGCGGTGGCCGCGCAGGCGGCCTTGGGTACCGGGGCAGCGGACTGGACCACCGAGAACATCGAGACGGCGCTCAAGACGGCGCTCATCGACGGCCTCGAGCTCAAGCCGCGCAAGGCCTTCGGTCCGATTCGGGTGGCGGCCACCGGTTCGTCGATCAGCCCGCCGTTGTTCGAGTCGCTGAAGCTGCTGGGCGCCGATCGCAGCCTGGCGCGACTGCGAGCGGCGCCGCGGGCGTAGGCCGCGACCCGGCCCGGTGTGAAACGAGCCCGAAATCTTTGATAGTCTGCTCGTCGGCCCGCAAGAGTCGGACCAGAGACGGCTTCCGCGCGATACGTGTGGAAAATGGCTCTGACCAGCGATTATGGGCCGTATTGGGGTATGGTGTAATTGGCAACACTAGGGATTCTGATTCCCTCATTCTAGGTTCGAGTCCTGGTACCCCAGCTGGTGTGAGCAATTAGGTCGGTGCAATCTGCTGAGCTATGCTGGCACTCCGGTCCACTCGGTGAATGTCTGAGCGGACCGCATTGATTGGTTCTGGCCCCGTCGTCTAGCGGCCTAGGACGCCGCCCTCTCACGGCGGTAGCGTGGGTTCGAATCCCATCGGGGCTACCAATCAATCCTGCGGCGCGGTCGAACCCGCCATCGGCATTGCCGGCATCCCGAGTTTCCGATGGTCCCAGGACCTGGTGCGTTCGGCGATCAGACGCACGGCCACCCGCTTGTTCATCATCATCTCGACGCCGGCCTTCATGTCGTCGCTGTAGGGGCCGGTATAACGCTCCCAGACGCTGACTCCCACGCTGAAGCAGGTGTCGGGATCGTCGACGATCTCCGCGCGCCCCTCGAAGGACACGCCGCGCAAGGTGTCGTAGGTGTCGCCGTCTTCGATGAGGAACGTGAAGCGGGCATCGCGCAGGAGATTCACCGCCTTCTGCGATTTGACCTTGGTCTCCAGCCAGATCTCACCGTCGAGGAGGCCGTACCACATGGCCACCAGATGGGGCTGTCCGTCAGCCCCGACGGTGGCGAGGGTGCCGGTGCGGCTGGTGGCGACGAAATCGGTGATCTCATCTGCGGTCATGACGATCTGTGAGCGTTGTTTCGATCCCATTCGAGTGAGTGTCGCAGACGGTCACAGCCGTTTTGTGAGCGCCTCCGAGGCGGCCAGCAGATCGGCGGCCCACCGGGCGCCCGGCCGGCGTCCCATCCGGTCGATGGGCCCCGACACCGACACCGCGGCGATCACCACACCTTTGGCGTCGCGCACCGGCGCGGACACACTCGCCACGCCGGACTCGCGTTCGGCGGCGCTCTGAGCCCAGCCGCGCTTGCGCACCTCGGCGAGGGTGCGGTCGGTGAATTTCGCCAGCGGCAGCACGGCCTGCTGGGTGGTCAGATCGCTGTACGCGAGTAGCACTTTGGCGCCGGAACCGGCCGTCATCGGCAACCTCGTGCCGATCGGCACCGTATCGCGAAGGCCGGCAGTTGGTTCCAGCGACGCGACGCAGACCCTGCTGGAGCCGTCACGGCGGTACAGCTGCACGCTCTCGCCGGTGATCTCGCGCAGCCTGGGCAGCACCGCCGCACCCGCGGCCAGCAGGGGGTCGTGGACATGCGCCGAGAGCTCGCTGATGGCCGGGCCCAGCAGCCAGCGCCCCTCGGCATCGCGGGCGAGCAGCCGGTGCACTTCCAGTCCGGCGGCGAGCCGGTGCGCAGTGGCCCGCGGCAGTCCGGTGCGCTCGCACAGATCGGCCAAGCCGCACGGGGAATCCGCTACTGCGCGCAGCACACCCACCGCTTTGTCCAGAACGCCGATGCCGCTATCCTGTCTCACAGAGAGATACTAACGTCCCGCATACTGAGATAACCAGCCGAGGTACCCGAGTCCCTGCGGGATGAACTACGAATCGAGATGTGATGGCCAACGAGCACAAGCCACGGACCATGGCCGAAAAGGTCTGGGCCGACCACGTCGTCGCCTCTGTCGACGGCGAACCCGACTTGATCTACATCGATCTGCACCTCGTCCACGAGGTGACCAGTCCGCAGGCCTTCGACGGCCTGCGGCTGGCGGGACGGCCGGTGCGCCGCCCGGATCTGACGATCGCCACCGAGGACCACAACGTCCCCACCATCGACATCGACAAGCCGATCGCCGACCTGGTGTCCCGCACGCAGGTGGACACATTGCGCCGCAACTGTGCGGAATTCGGCATCCGGCTGCACCCGATGGGAGATGTCGAGCAGGGGATCGTGCACATCATCGGACCGCAGCTCGGACTCACCCAGCCCGGCATGACGGTGGTGTGCGGCGACAGCCATACCTCGACCCACGGCGCGTTCGGCTCGTTGGCGATGGGCATCGGCACCTCCGAGGTCGAGCACGTCCTGGCCACCCAGACACTGCCGCTGAAGCCGTTCAAGACAATGGCGATCAACGTCGATGGCCAACTGCCCGCGGGAGTTACCGCCAAGGACATCATCTTGGCGGTCATCGCCAAGATCGGCACCGGCGGCGGACAGGGCCATGTCATCGAGTACCGCGGCAGCGCCATCACAGCGTTGTCGATGGAGGGCCGAATGACGGTCTGCAATATGAGCATCGAAGCCGGTGCCCGGGCCGGCATGGTCGCGCCGGACGAGACCACCTACGAATTCCTCAAGGGCCGGCCGCACGCCCCTTCCGGGGCGGACTGGGACGACGCGGTGGCCGCCTGGGAACAGTTGCGTACCGACGAGGGCGCAGAATTCGACACCGAGGTCTACCTCGACGCCGCGACGCTGAGCCCGTTCGTCACCTGGGGCACCAACCCCGGCCAGGGCATTCCGCTCTCGGCCGCCGTACCCGATCCGGAGTTGATGACCAGCGACGGCGAAAAGCAGGCAGCCGAGAAGGCGTTGGCATACATGGACCTTCGAGCGGGTACCCCGATGCGCGAGGTGTCGGTGGACACGGTCTTCGTCGGTTCGTGCACCAACGGCCGCATCGAGGATCTGCGCGCGGTTGCCGAGGTGCTGCGCGGCCGCAAGGTCGCCGACAGCGTCCGGATGCTCGTGGTGCCCGGGTCCATGCGGGTGAAGGCGCAGGCCGAATCCGAAGGCCTCAGCGAGGTATTCCTCGCCGCAGGCGCGGAGTGGCGTGAAGCCGGATGCTCGATGTGCCTGGGAATGAACCCTGATCAGCTCGAACCGGGTCAGCGCTGTGCCTCGACGTCGAACCGCAATTTTGAAGGCCGCCAGGGTAAAGGCGGCCGGACGCACCTGGTGTCGCCGGTGGTGGCAGCCGCGACAGCAGTGCGCGGAACGCTGTCCTCGCCGTCCGATCTACTTGCTCGATAGCTACCCGACCCGGCTACCCAAATCGCACAGGAGTATTCGATGGACGCTTTTCACACCCACACCGGTATCGGGGTGCCGCTGCGCCGGTCCAATGTCGACACCGACCAGATCATTCCCGCGGTGTACCTGAAGCGGGTCACCCGAACGGGTTTCGAAGATGGATTGTTCGCCGCTTGGCGTAACGACCCGAGTTTCATCTTGAATCTGAGCCCGTACGACAAGGGCTCGGTATTGGTCGCCGGACCGGATTTCGGCACCGGTTCATCGCGCGAACATGCCGTGTGGTCGCTCATGGACTTCGGGTTCCGGGTCGTCATCTCGCCGAAGTTCGCCGATATTTTTCGCGGCAACGCCGGCAAGGCGGGCCTGTTAGCGGCAGAAGTCACACAAGACGATGTGGAACTGCTGTGGAAGCTCCTCGAGCAGCACCCCGGCATGGAAATCACTGTGAATCTTCAAGATCGGAATATCGTCGCCGGAACGGTGGTGGTGCCGTTCAGCATTGACGATTACACCGCCTGGCGACTGCTCGAGGGACTCGACGATATCGGCCTTACGCTGCGGAAAGTCGATGCCGTCAACGAATTCGAGAAGTCGCGGCCGGCCTGGAAACCGCGCACTCTGCCCATCCCCTGATTGGTCGGAAAACCCCGAATTCGGCACTCTCGAGGGACCTTCGGAGCCGGTGCTGATTGCGGGCAGAATGGTTGTTTGACCGTCTAAGGGCGGCAACCAGATTGCGGAATTTTGGGTCTGCGGCACCTGAAATTGCGCGTGGCTCTTGGAAATCAGCCTTGACAGGGTTTACCGTGTCCTCTAGTCGGTTCAGACAGGACCACTGGCTTCGGAGGATTTCCATGAACAAAGCAGAGCTCATCGACGTACTCACGGAGAAACTGGGCTCGGACCGTCGGCAGGCGACCGCCGCCGTCGAGCACGTTGTCGACACCATCGTGCGTGCCGTGCACAAAGGCGACAGCGTCACCATCACGGGCTTCGGTGTTTTCGAGCAGCGCAAGCGCGCCGCCCGGGTTGCACGCAACCCCCGCACCGGCGAGACCGTGAAGGTGAAGCCGACCTCCGTGCCGGCATTCCGCCCGGGCGCACAATTCAAAGCGGTTGTCTCTGGCGCGCAGCGCCTCCCGGCAGACGGCCCGGCGGTCAAGCGTGGCGTCGTCGCCGGCCCGGCCAAGAAGGCCGCCGCCAAGAAGACCGCCGCCAAGAAGGCCCCGGCCAAGAAGGCCACCGTGGCCAAGGCAGCACCGGCCAAGAAGGCTCCGGCCACCAAGGCTGCACCGGCCAAGAAGGCTCCCGCCGCCAAGAAGGCTCCGGCCACCAAGGCTGCACCGGCCAAGAAGGCTCCCGCCGCCAAGAAGGCTCCGGCCACCAAGGCAGCACCGGCCAAGAAGGCTCCCGCCGCCAAGAAGGCTCCGGCCACCAAGGCCCCCGCCAAGAAGGCTCCGGTCAAGCGCGGCCGTAAGTAGTTCGCAGATCGGTCAAATCTCAGCTGGGCACGCCGCGGGGTGATCACACTCCCGCGGCGTGTTCATGCGCCGGGCCGACCCGGCGGGTGAGGTCAGTCGGTGGCGAGTGGGCTGCCGAGGTGATCGGCGGCAACCAGGCGGACACCGGACTCGGACCGGGCCACCGACAGCACCCAGATGCTGCCCTTGCGATTTCGTGACTTGTCCGGCCGCACTCCGTCGCGCTCGCACCACCACTCGATCAGACCGGGAATCACCTTGCCCTGGCTGCAGATCACTCTGGTGCCGGATTTCTCGGCGATCTCGAGCAACCGCTGCCGCGCGGGTTTGCGGCTCTCGGCGTACTCCTCTTCGGTGAGCGCCGGTTCATCGTGGACGCCGACCCCGAGTTCCTCGGCGAGAGGCTCGAGAGTCTGCCGGCACCGGACTCGATCGGCGGCATGAAGGTCACTGGCACCGAATGCCAGAAGTGCGCTGACCAACGATTCCGCCTGCGCCCGACCGTGCTTGTCCAGTGGGCGTTTTCGGTCATCACCTTTGTAGCGGCTCTTGCGGCCCGCCGTGGCGTGGCGCACCACCAGTACGGTGCCGGTGTCGGCGGGCAGTTTGGTGAACCGACGCAACACCTTACGGTCGTGCGGATAACCGAGCTTGTGCATCGCGTCGTCGACCGACATCCACAGCAGCTTGTCCACCTCGTCGTTGGGCGTGAAATCACCCGAAAAAGACGGGTCGACCCGCGCGGCCCAGTACCGGACCTTCTTGAGGCCCTGACCGGTCGGATAGCTCACCGACATCAGCCGTCTTCCCAGATGCGCACGAAAACCCGTCTCCTCATGGATCTCCCGCACCGCGGTCACCGGCTCGATCTCGCCCGGGTCGACCTTGCCTTTCGGCAG
The DNA here is from genome assembly GCA_040512325.1 of Mycobacterium sp. GTDB lineage: Bacteria > Actinomycetota > Actinomycetes > Mycobacteriales > Mycobacteriaceae > Mycobacterium. The sequence continues at coordinate 7,924 of JBEVFK010000026.1, forward strand.
CGACCAGTCGTCGTACCGCGGCCGGTGGATGACCGCCACCTCGACGTCGCCGGACCGGCGGAGGTCCTGGGAATCCGGCACGGGACGCCAGAGCACCGCCCCGGCGGCGCGCACGATGGGCGCGGTTGTCGACACCTCTACTCCTGCAGGTCGAATCGGTGCCGGATCAGGGATGTCGGTGCTTCGACATCAAGGACACCTGATGGTCGCGTACCGACTCGCCCTCATGCGGCAAGGCCGTCCAGCGGGCGTCGGATCCGAGCTCCCAGCAGCGGGTGGCAGGATCCAGCGCGGACTCGAACATGTCGTCGAGCTGAGCGGTCAGCCGTGGATCCTTCACCTGCGCCATCACTTCGACCCGCCGGTCCAGATTACGATGCATCATGTCGGCACTGCCGATCCAGAACTCTTTGATGGCGTTGAAATGAATAATTCGCGAGTGCTCGAGGAACCGGCCCAAAATGGACCGCACCACGATGTTTTCCGAGAACCCCTCGACACCCGGCCGCAGCGCACAGATTCCCCGCACCACCACCTCGACCTTCACCCCGGCCTGTGAGGCGCGGTAGAGCGCGTCGATCACCTGCTCGTCGACCAGAGCGTTGGCCTTCAACCGGATCCGGCCGTCGGCACCATCGGCCGCGGCGGCCACCTCCCGCTCGATGCGTTCGATGATGCCCCGACGCACGCCGTAGGGCGCCACCAGCAGATTGCGGTAGCTGACCTTGCGGGAGTACCCGGTCAGCGAGTTGAACAGGTCCGTCAGATCGGCGCCGATATCGGGTGCGGCGGTGAGCAATCCCACATCTTCGTAGAGCCGAGCGGTTTTCGGGTTGTAGTTGCCGGTGCCGATGTGGCAGTACCGGCGGATCGCCGAGCCCTCGCGGCGCACCACCAGGCAGGTCTTGCAATGTGTCTTGAGCCCGATCAGCCCGTACACGACGTGGACGCCCGCCTGTTCCAGGGCACGGGCCCACTTGATGTTGGCCTGCTCGTCGAAGCGCGCCTTGATCTCCACCAGCGCGACCACCTGCTTGCCTGCCTCGGCGGCGTCGATGAGCGCGTTGACGATGGGGGAGTCGCCCGAGGTGCGGTACAGGGTTTGTTTGATGGCAAGCACATTGGGGTCGGCGGCAGCCTGCTCGATGAAACGCTGCACCGTGGTGGAGAACGAGTCGTACGGGTGGTGCACCAGGACGTCACCGTCACGCAGCGTCGAGAAGATGCTCTTCGGCGTTTCCCGCTCGCCGAATGCGGGTGGGGTGGCCGGGACGAAGGTCCGGTCCTTGAGCGCCGGGCGGTCGACACCGTAGATCTGCCACAGCGACGACAGATCCAGCAGGCCCGGCACTTCGATCACATCACCGGGGTTGACGTCGAGCTCACGCAGCAGCAACTCCATCATGTTCTCGGTCATGTCGTCGGCGACTTCCAACCGCACCGGTGACCCGAACCGGCGACGTGCCAGCTCCCGTTCCAGCGCCTTGAGGAGGTCCTCGTCGCGGTCTTCTTCCACCTCGAAATCCGCATTGCGCGTAATCCGGAAAGCGTGGTGTTCCACGATCTCCAGCCCGGGGAAAAGCACATTGAGGAACGCCGCGATCAGCTCTTCCATCGGCAGGAACCGCACCACGGTGTTCTTGGTGGTCTGGTCGTCGCCGTCGCGCGGACCCAGCTCGACGAATCGGTCGACGTTGTCGGGAACCTTGATCCGGGCGAAATGCTGCGTGCCGTCCTCGGGTTGGCGCACCGTGATCGCCAGGTTCAGGCTCAGCCCGCTCACGAAGGGGAAGGGATGGGCGGGATCGACGGCCAACGGCGTCAGGACCGGGAACACCTGCTCGTGGAAATAGGTGGACAGCCGGGCACGTTCGGCATCGTCGAGGTCGTTCCAATTGACCACGAAGATGCCTTCTTCGGCCAGGGCCGGCCGGACGCCGTCGAGGAACACCTGGGCGTGCCGGTTGGCGATCTGCTGGGTGCGCTCACCGATACGGCGCAGTTGTTCGCGGGGTGAGAGACCGTCGGCGGACCGCACCGACAAACCCATCTCGTCGCGGCGCTTGAGGCCGGCGACGCGCACCATGTAGAACTCGTCGAGGTTGGACGAGAAGATCGCCAGGAACTTGGCGCGTTCCAACAGCGGCAGCGACGGATCGGCGGCCAGCGCCAGCACCCGCGCGTTGAAATCCAGCCAGCTCAGCTCACGGTTGAGGTAACGGTCCTCGGGGAGGGCGTTCTCCGCGGCGGCCGCGGTGGCCGCAGGCGGTGCGTCCGGAGTGGCGATTCCGGGCTCCCAGGCATTGGCAACAGACCTGGTGTCGGCGCGGTGCTTTTCTTCTTGCGTGGCTTCACTGGTCTGCTGGGGGTCGGTCACGATGTCGATCATTCCTCATCGGGGGTGCCGGTCGCTAGCAGTGGTCGACGGCCTTGTCGGTGGCGTGCCGGGTTGCGGCGCCCATGCCGAGCAGCTGGGCCGCCTCCAGATCCGCCGGGGTGTCGATATCACACCGGAGGCCGGGCCAGGCACCGGTGAGCTCGATCGCACCTGAATTTCTGTGCAAGGCAGCCGAATTGGTGCCCAAGTGCGGATCGAGGGGGACGCCGAACGCGAACAGTGCCGAAGTCCCCGAACCGTGCCGATCGGAGACGAAACTGCGCGGATACGCCCGCGCCCCGGCGATGGCCTCACTCAGTTCCCCGGGTTGCAGCGCGGGCAGATCACCTTGCAGGACAATGACATTGGGTGTCGAGCGGAGGACGAACCTCTCGGCCACGGTGACAGCATTGTTCAGTGGATCGGGATGGCCCTCCCGCGTCGGGTCGGGCAGCACCACGGCACCGAGCCCGGCAGCGGCCGCGCCTGCGGTTTCGTCGGGGGTGACCACCGTGATCGAGGCCACGTCGGCGACCTGGCGCGCCGCGGAGATGGTGTCGAGCAGCATGGCCAGCACCAACTGTTCACGTGTACATGCCGAGTACACCGGCGCCAGTCTGGTCTTGGCGGCCGAGAGCCGCTTCACGGCGATGATCAGTCCGGCCCGCACCGGGGCGCCCGCCTGTCTGACACTCATCTGAACCAGTCTGCCAGCGATGCTCGCTAGGCTGGCGCACGGAGTGGCTTCGGAAGGGTGTCGACGGGACGTGATGACCAGCACGGTGGGGATTGCAGCGGTGATGGGAGCAGGCGCCTGGGGTACGGCGCTGGCCAAGGTCATGGCGGACGCCGGCGGTGAGGTACGGCTGTGGGCTCGCCGCGAGGCCGTAGCCGACGAGATCAACAACACCCGGCGCAATACCGCCTATCTCGGCGATGTCGAGTTGCCTGCCGGCATCTGGGCCACCACGGACGCAGCGGCCGCGCTCCGCGGCGTGACCACCGTCCTGCTGGCCACGCCATCTCAGCAGCTGCGGTCCAACCTGGTGCTGTGGACTCCGTTACTGGCGCCGGGGACCACCCTGGTCAGTCTCGCCAAAGGTATCGAGCTGGGCACCTTGATGCGGATGAGCCAGGTCATCACCCAGGTCACCGGCGTCGACCCGAGTCAGGTCGCTGTCCTGTCCGGTCCGAACCTCGCGGCCGAGATCGCCGCCGAGCAACCCGCGGCCACCGTCATCGCCTGTCCGGACTCGGGCCGGGCGGTGACGCTGCAGCGCTCGCTGAACACCGCCTATTTCCGGCCCTACACCAATGCCGATGTCATCGGCACCGAAATCGGCGGTGCGTGCAAGAACGTCATCGCCCTCGCGTGCGGCATGGCCGCCGGCGTGGGGCTGGGCGAGAACACCGCGGCGGCGATCATCACCCGCGGACTCGCGGAGATCATGCGACTGGGAATCGCCCTCGGCGCCAAGGGCGCCACGATGGCAGGCCTGGCCGGTGTCGGTGATCTGGTGGCCACCTGTTCGTCCCCGCGATCCCGCAATCGGGCTTTCGGCGAGCGACTGGGCCGTGGACAGTCTCTCGATGAAGCTCAGCTCGCCACCGGCGGTCATGTCGCCGAGGGCGTCACTTCGTGCGAATCTGTGTTGGCACTGGCATCGAGTTACGACGTCGAGATGCCGTTGACCGACGCGGTGCACCGGGTCTGCCACCGCGGACTGTCGGTGTACGACGCTGTGGCCCTGCTGTTGGGCCGCAGCACCAAACCGGAGTGACAGACATGGGCGAATCGTTCGGGGCATCGACCCGAAGTGTGAAAGCGGCGAGCTCGCTTGCCGTTCCGGGTCAACCGGTGGCGGTGTCGCCGGTGGCGGCGGCCAACTTCCACCTGCCCCCGGGAGCAACAGAGGGCCTCGACTTCTACGGCCGGGCGTCCAATCCCACCTGGCGACAGGCCGAATCAGCGCTGGCCGCGCTTGAAGGCGCGTCGTCGGCGCTGGTCTTCGGCTCCGGAATGGCAGCTGTCACCGCGGCGTTGCGGGTACTCGCGAAACCCGGTGCCATCCTTGTCGTTCCCGCCGACGGGTATTACCAGGTTCGGGCCTATGCGTCGGAATACCTTGAGCCACTGGGAATCACCGTTCTCGAGGCGCGCTGCGACGACATGTGCGAGGCCGCCGCTGATGCCGACGTGGTGCTGGCGGAGACACCGGCGAACCCCGGACTGGATGTGGTGGATCTGCGGCGCCTGGCCGAGATCTGCCGCAACCGCGGGGCGCGGCTGCTGGTCGACAACACCACCGCGACACCGCTGGGGCAGCAGCCGTTGGCCCTCGGCGCCGATCTGGTGGTCGCCAGCGCCACCAAGGCATTGTCCGGCCACAGTGACCTGCTGGCCGGTTATGTCGCAGGCCACGACACCGAGCTGATGGCCGCGGTGGCGCGTGAGCGTCTCCTGGCCGGGCCGATCCTCGGCGCGTTCGAAGCGTGGTTGCTGGTGCGCAGCCTCGGGAGCGCCGGCCTGCGGATCGAGCGGCAGTGCCACAGCGCGCTTGCCCTGGCCACGATGCTCGCCGGGCACCGCAAAGTGACGTCGGTGCGCTACCCCGGTCTGCGAGAGGACCCGGCCTATCCGGTGGCCTCGGCGCAGATGCACCGATTCGGGGGACTGGTGTCGATGGAGCTGCGCGACGCCGCGGCGGTGGAGGAGCTGGTGGCCCGCAGCGAGCTGCTGGTGGCCGCCACGAGCTTCGGCGGAATCCACACCTCGGTGGACCGCCGGGCCCGCTGGGGCGACCCCGTGCCCGAGGGATTTGTCCGGGTCTCGCTGGGAATCGAAGACACCGACGATGTGCTCGCCGATTTCCGGCACGCCCTCGGTTGACCTCTCGGATCGGTGCCCGCGGTGCCGGGCCGGTAGCCTCTCTAGGTTGTGACTGCCCGCGCCCATCACCCTTCCGGCCGCATCCGCGTCGCCGTCGTCTTCGGCGGGCGGAGTAGCGAACACGCGATCTCCTGCGTCTCGGCGGGCAGCATCCTGCGCAATCTCGACCCCACCCGGTACGAAACGGTGCCCGTCGGCATCACCCCGGACGGGGCCTGGGTGCTGAGCAACGCCAGCCCGGCGAGCCTGGCCATCACCGACGGGCAGCTGCCCGCGGTGACCGACGCATCGGGGCGGGCACTGGCCCTGTCGGCCGATCCGGGTCGCAGCGGTGAACTGATGTCACTGGGGGCGGGCGCCGGCGAGATCCTGGCGGCCGTCGACGTGGTGTTCCCGGTGCTGCACGGTCCCTACGGCGAGGACGGCACCATCCAGGGACTGCTCGAGCTGGCGGGTGTGCCGTACGTCGGGGCCGGGGTGCTGGCCAGCGCCGCAGGCATGGACAAGGAATTCACCAAGAAGCTGCTGGCCGCCGAAGGGTTGCCGATCGGCGACCAGGTGGTACTGCGGGCGCGGCAGGCCACGCTGGAGCCGGAAGAGCGGGAACGCCTCGGGCTCCCTGTCTTCGTCAAACCGGCGCGCGGCGGCTCCTCGATCGGGGTCAGCCGGGTGACGGCCTGGGATCAGCTGCCCGCGGCCATCGCCGAGGCCCGCCGCCACGACCCGAAGGTGATCGTCGAAGCGGCGATCGTCGGACGCGAACTGGAGTGCGGCGTACTGGAACTGCCCGACGGCAGCATCGAGGCCAGCACCGTCGGTGAGATCCGCGTCGCGGGGGTCCGCGGTCGCGAGGACGCCTTCTACGACTTCGCCACCAAGTACCTCGACGACGCCGCCGAACTCGACGTGCCCGCCAAGATCGACGACCGGGTGGCCGACGAGATCCGTCAGCTCGCCATCCGCGCCTTCCAGGCCATCGACTGCCAGGGCCTGGCGCGGGTGGACTTCTTCCTCACCGACGACGGGCCGGTGCTCAACGAGATCAACACCATGCCCGGCTTCACCACCATCTCGATGTATCCGCGGATGTGGGCCGCCAGCGGTGTGGACTACCCGACGCTGCTGGCCGCCATGGTCGATACGGCGCTGGCCCGCGGCACCGGCCTGCGCTGAGCCGCTATCGCGGCGGGCCCGGGTCCAACTCCTTGGCGGGCAACACTTTTGTGATGGTTTCCGACAGTTTCTGAATCGGCGTCGCACCGGAACCGGCGGGCAGGGTCAGCGCCACATACACGTCGCGGTCCACGGCGAACCAGGACGTCAGCGCACCGGAGGGATCGCTCACCCGGAACCACTGGACGGCGTCGACGAGCTGCAGCGGCGCACCCACCACGAAGTCCAGCGGCCGGTCCAGCCCGCAACGCAGGATCACCGGTTCGCCACCGGGGTCTGCTTGCCAGGCGGCGGCCCCGTCGGGGGTGGGTTCCGCGGTGGTGGCCCGCCGGTAGTCGCCCAGTTGGTCGGGCAGTGCGTCGAGCAGTCTGGTGCAATCGGGGCCGGCCGCCTGCGGCGCGGGTGCGGCCGAGATGGCCACCGGGGTGGGGTCCGGTGTGCGGGTGGCGGCGATCGCCAGGACGGTGCTGATGGCGCCGACCCCGAGCACCAGCGCCGCGATCAGGACACCGCGGGGTGGCCCGTCCCGCTCGGTATCGACCATCAGCTCAGTGTGACGCCCCGGTGATCGGACACGTCAGGGTGCGGGTGATGCCCTCGACGCCCTGGACGGCGGCCACGATGGTGTGCAAGGTGTCCTCGCCCTCGGCGCCCACCCGGACCACCACGTCGTACGGGCCGGTCACATACTCCGAGGACACGACGCCGGTGAGCGCGGCGACCTGCTTCGCGACCACCTCGGCGCGGCCCACCTCGGTCTGGATCAGCATGAAGGCCTCGGCCACCCGGTAATCTCCCTGCCTCGAAATTGTCGTCCCTTAAACTGGCGCGTCTCACGACAGGAAATCAACCTACCGCAGGTCGGGCGTGTGTTCAGGTCAGGCGTGCGCTGCCGGACGCGGTGCGAAGCGAAGCGAGGCAGGCCTTGACGGACGACACGGGGACCGATGCCGAGCGGCCGACCCTGCGTGAGCTGGGGGAGTTCGCTGTGATCGATCGGCTGGTGGCGGATCGGTCGTATCCGGCCTCGGTCGTGGTGGGTCCCGGTGACGATGCCGCGGTGCTGGCAGCCCCGGACGGCCGAGTGGTGGTCTCCACCGACATGTTGGTGCAGGGCCGCCACTTCCGCTTCGACTGGTCGACGCCGCACGACGTCGGACGCAAGGCGATCGCGCAGAACGCGGCCGATATCGAAGCCATGGGAGCCCGGGTGACGGGCTTTGTCGTGGGCGTCGGTGCCCCCGCCGATGCGCCCGCACAGTGGGCCACCGAGCTCAACGACGGGATGTGGGCCGAAGCGGCACGGGCGGGCGCGCCGATCATCGGCGGCGATCTGGTCGCGAGCCCGCAGTGGGTGGTGTCGGTGACGGTCTTCGGCGACCTCGACGGACGCGATCCGGTGACCCGCGGCGGTGCCCGGCCCGGCTCGGTGGTGGCCGTCGCCGGCGAACTGGGGCTATCAGCAGCCGGCTACGCGCTCTTGGCGGCGGAGATCGCGGGATTCGCCGACCTGCGGAGCCGCCACCTCACTCCCGTGCCGCCGTACGGACAGGGTGTCGTCGCCGCGCAGGCCGGCGCCACCGCCATGACCGATGTCTCGGATGGGCTGGTGGCCGACCTGCGGCATATCGCGACGATGTCGGGGGTGCACATCGAGCTGTCGGCGGTGGCGTTGGAACCGCATGTCCGCGCCGTGGCCGCCGCGGCCCGGGCAGCAGGCGCCGATGCCCTCGCCTGGGTGCTCGGCGGCGGGGAAGACCATGCGCTGGTGGCATGTTTTCCGACGGAACCACCACGGGGGTGGCACGTGATCGGCACCGTCCTGGCGGCTGACGGGCGCGGGCCTGCCAGGGTGCTGCTCGACGGCCGGGACTGGTCTGGCGCCGCGGGCTGGGAGTCCTTCGGCGGCGATTGCTAGGTTGTCGGGCGTGACCCCGCGCCCGTTGAGCGAAATCGTCGAACCCGGTTGGGCGCAGGCGCTCGCGCCGGTCAGTGAGCAGATCGCCCAGATGGGGGAGTTCCTGCGGGCAGAGATCGCCGCGGGCCACACCTATCTTCCTGCCGGCCCGAACGTCCTGCGGGCCTTCTCTTTTCCGTTCGATGCGGTCAAGGTGCTGATCGTCGGGCAGGATCCCTACCCGACGCCGGGGCATGCGGTGGGCCTGAGCTTCTCGGTGGCACCCGAGGTGCGGCCGGTACCGCGCAGCCTGAACAACATCTTCACCGAATACGAGGCCGACCTCGGCTGCCCGCGGCCGTCGAACGGTGACCTGACACCCTGGTCCGCCCAAGGCGTGATGCTGCTCAACCGGGTGCTCACCGTGCGGCCCGGCACCCCGGCATCACACCGGGGCAAAGGGTGGGAAGCCGTCACCGAGTGCGCCATCCGCGCGTTGGTGCAGCGGCCCACGCCGCTGGTGGCCATCTTGTGGGGCCGCGACGCCTCCACGCTCAAACCGATGCTGGGTCCGGACTGTGTGGCCATCGAATCGCCCCACCCGTCGCCGCTGTCGGCTTCGCGCGGATTCTTCGGATCGCGCCCCTTCAGTCGCGCCAATGCGCTCTTGGCGCAACACGGGGTCGACCCGATCGACTGGCGGTTGCCCTGACCGGTTTACGGACTTTCCGGGCCTGACGGCGGGGCCGGTGGCTCCGGCGGGGCCGGCGGCTCGGGCACTTCGCCTTCGGGGACCGCCGGTTCGCCGTCACCCGCGGGACCGACTGGAGCCGGGGTGGTAGTGGTGGTCGTGACCACAGGTGGCGGCAGTGTGGGCGACGGCGTTTCGGCAGACGACAGACTGACTGCGCACGCGGAGAGGAACAGCGCCGAAACTCCGGCACCGAACAGCGCTACGCGTTGCGTGAAAGGGTGGTGTGAGGTCATGCCTTCGCATACCCGGGTGATACGACGAATCAAACGGGCGGCGATGTGAAAAGTAGGTAATCAGCAGGTGTAGCCGACTTTACGAGCCACTCTCCAGCGCAGCAGCGCCAACGGCAGACGAGATTCAACGCTGCGAAAAGGCGGCGCTGAACAGGGCGATCAGCCCCGAACGACCTTGCCGGCCTTGATGCACGAGGTGCAGGCATTGACGCGCTGCTTGTTGCCACCGGGGCGGCTGACAGCGTGCACCACCTGGATGTTCGGATCCCAGCGACGGCTGGTCCGGCGATGGGAGTGCGACACCGACTTACCGAAGCCGGGGCCTTTCCCGCAGATATCGCACACGGCAGCCATGTAGAACTCCTCATCCAAGACTCGAAACGAAACGGGGGCCAACGACCGCCGGAGCGGGTGACCCGTCAACCCAAACAGAATACCGATCGGCACGGTGATCACCAAAACGCTGTCCACAGCGCCCAACCGGACGGCGGTGGTTCGAACCTCCGTGTCGGGCGCACTGACTAGGCTAGCGCCCGCACGCTGCGGCGGTCGCGGCGAGTCGGTTGGAATGGCGGGCGGGTAGGAGACGGGGCATGGCGGATCGTCGGCTCGACGGTGCCGCGCTGCTGTCGTGGGCACATACCGCGGTCGGGGATCTGATCGCCCACGCCGACGAGATCAACCGCCTGAACGTCTTTCCGGTCGCCGATGCCGACACCGGTACCAACATGCTGTTCACCATGCGCAATGCCCTGGCTGAGGCCACCTCACCCGCCGCGGGTGCCAGCGCGGGTGCGGTCGACGTCGTGGTCGTGGCGGCGGCGCTGGCCCGCGGTGCAGTCCACGGTGCCCGCGGTAATTCCGGGATGATCCTGTCGCAGATTCTGCGTGGTCTGGCCGATGTCACCGCCGCCGCCCGCGCGGACGGCGGTGGGCGAGTGGTCGAGATCGACGCGCAGCTGCTGGGCGCCGCGCTGCGGCATGCCGTCGAACTGGTGGTGGCCTCGCTCGGCGGCGATGACGTGCCAGGAACCATCGTCTCGGTACTGCAGGCCGCGGCAGCGGCCGCCGAGGACCGGGCAGCCGGTGAGCTCGGTGACGTGGTGGCGGCCGCCGGTGCCGCCGCGGTGACAGCGCTGGAGAAGACCCCCGACCAGTTGCCGGTGCTGGCCGAAGCCGGCGTCGTCGATTCCGGTGGTCGCGGACTGCTGGTGCTCCTGGATGCGCTGCAGGCCACCGTCAGCGGTCAGGCGCCGGTGCGGCCTGCGTATGTGCCCGGGGCGCCCAGGACGGCGGTCGTCCCGGCCGCGGTGCCCGCGCCGCCGCAGTTCGAGGTGATGTATCTGCTCGACGGCTGCACGCCGGAGGCGGTGGACGGCCTGCGTGACCGGCTGGAATCGCTCGGCGACTCCGTGGCCATCGCGGCGGTGTCGGAACAGGAGCCGGCGGCAACGGTGTCGGTGCACGTGCACACCGATGATGCCGGCGCGGCGATCGAGGCCGCTCTGGTGTTCGGCACACCGGCGCGGATCCAGATCTCGGCGCTGGGATCCGGAGCGGCGAACCCGACGCCGGGCAGTTTCAGCACGGACCGGGCAGTGCTGGCGGTGGTGGACGGGGACGGTGCGGCGGAACTGTTCGCCGGTGAAGGCGCAGCGGTGCTGCGGCCGGATTGGTCCGGTGGTGTCGCCGTCAGCGCCCAGCAGTTGGTGCGCGCGTTGATCGACACCGGTGCCGCCCAGGTGATGGTGCTGCCCAACGGCTATATCGCAGCCGAGGAACTGGTGGCCGGCTGCACCGCGGCGATCGGTTGGGGTATCGATGTGGTGCCGGTGCCCGCCGGTTCCATGGTGCACGGGTTGGCGGCGCTGGCGGTGCACGATCCGAGCAGGCAGGCCGTCGACGACGGCTACACCATGGCCGCGGCCGCCGGGGCCACCCGCTACGGCTCGGTGCGCGCGTCCAACGAAGATGCGTTGACGTGGGCCGGCCCCTGCCGGCTGGGCGACGGGCTGGGCATCATCGGCGGTGAGGTGCTGGTGGTCCGCCACGACATCACCGCCGCCGCGCGTGGGCTGCTGGATCTGATGCTGGGGGTCGGGGGCGAGTTGGTGACCGTGCTGCTCGGTGCCGGAGTGGACCCCGAGGTCGGCGCGGCACTGGCCCGTCATGTGCACAACCACCACCTCGGCACCGAGCTGGTGAGCTATCAGACCGGTCACTCCGGCGACGTACTGATCATCGGGGTGGAGTGACATGGCGCAACTGGGAGACAAGCTCGATTTCATCGTCGGCAAGAAGGCCGCGACCAAACTCGACGAGGTGCTCGGCATTCGCACCGTCAACGATCTGGTGCGCCACTATCCGCGCAAGTACAGCAAGGGTGCGACGGTGCTCGGCGAGGGCGCCGACCTCCCCGAGGCCGGTGAGCACGTCACGTTTGTCGACACCATCAGAAAAGCCGATACCCGACTGGTCAGGGGAGACCGGAAGCGTCCGTACCTGGTGGTCGCCCTGACCGAGCGGGATGTCACCGCCACGTTCTTCAACGCCAGATATCTCGGCAAGACACTGGTGCCAGGTACCCGGGTGATGATTTCCGGTGAGGTCAGCTACTTCCGGGAGCAGATGCAGCTCACCCATCCGGCTCATCTGGTGCTCGATGCCCCGTCCGGCAAGCTCACCGGCGCCAAGTCGCTCAAGGCGCTGGCGGCCACCGGCGAGGACGGTGAGCTGGACATGTCGGTCTTCGAGCGGGACTTCTTTCCCATCTACTCGGCCAGCGCCAAGGTGCAGAGCTGGGACATCTACGCCTGCGTCCGGCAGGTGCTCGAGGTGCTGGAACCCGTGGCGGATCCGTTCCCGGATACCTTTGTGCACCGCCGCGGATTGATGTCCGAGGATGAAGCGCTGCGGGCCATCCACTTGACGGAGAACGAAGACGAGCGGGCCCGTGCCGTCGAGCGGTTGACCTATGACGAGGCCGTCGGAATGCAGTGGGCGCTGGTGGCGCGGCGGCACAGTGAACTGCGCCAGCCGGGTCCGCCGGCCCCGCCGGAGCCCGGGGGGATGCGCGACCGGATGCTCGGCCAGATGCCGTTCGAGCTGACTGCCGGCCAGGCCGATGTGTTGTCGGTGATCTCCGACGATCTCGCGGCCGACCACCCGATGAACCGGATGCTGCAGGGCGAAGTCGGTTCGGGCAAGACCATCGTCTCGGTGCTGGCGATGCTGCAGATGATCGACGCCGGCTACCAGTGCGCACTGCTGGCGCCGACGGAAGTGCTTGCCACTCAACATGCCCGGGGAATCCGTGAGGTGCTGGGCCCACTCGCCACGGCCGGTGAACTCGGCGGCGATGATGCGGGTACCCGGGTGGCGCTGTTGACCGGGTCGCTGTCGCCGGCCCGCAAGCGGCAGGTGCGTGAGGAGATCGCCGCCGGCGATGCAGGCATCGTGATCGGTACCCATGCGCTGCTGCAGGACGCGGTCGACTTCCACCGGCTGGGCCTGGTGGTGGTGGACGAACAGCACCGGTTCGGCGTGGAGCAGCGAGATCAGTTGCGCGCCAAGGCTCCTGATGGCCTGACCCCACATCTTCTGGTGATGACGGCGACGCCGATACCCCGGACCATCGCACTCACGGTCTACGGCGACCTGGAAACGTCGACCCTGCGCGAACTTCCGCGAGGACGTCAGCCCATCAGTACCAAGACGGTGTTCGTCGGCCAGAACAAGAACTGGCTGGACCGTGCGTGGCAGCGGATCGTCGAAGAGGTCCAGGACGGCAGGCAGGCCTACGTGGTGGCGTCGCGTATCGAGGACACCGTCACCGAAGAGAAGGGGCCGCGCCCGATTCCGGTCACCACGCTCTACGAATATCTGCGCAACGGCCCGCTGAAGGGTCTTCGGGTCGGGTTGATGCACGGCAAGCTCGACGCAGGTGAGAAGGACGCGGTGATGACGGCCTTCAAAGCCGGCGACATCGACGTGCTGGTGTCCACCACCGTCATCGAAGTCGGGGTGGACGTGCCGAATGCGACGGTCATGGTGGTGGCCGACGCCGACCGGTTCGGCATCAGTCAGCTCCATCAGTTGCGCGGCCGCATCGGTCGCGGCAGCCATCCCAGTCTGTGCATCTTGGTGACGCAGTTCGGCGAAGGGTCGAACGCGGGACGGCGCCTCACCGCGGTGGCCTCGACCCTGGACGGTTTCGAGCTGGCCGACCTGGACCTCTTCGATCGCAACGAAGGAGATGTACTGGGTCGCAACCAGTCCGGCCGGACCTACCATCTGCGGTTCCTGTCACTCAACCTGCATCGCGAGATCATCGAAGAGGCCCACCAGTTGTGTGAGCTGACCTATCCGCAGATCCCCGACGACCCGCTACTGGCCTCACTGGCCGAGTTCCTCACCGAAGAGCGCATCGACTTCCTGGAGAAGTCGTGAAGCGTTCGACCCTGGCGTGGTTGGCGGCGATCACGGCGCTGGCGGTCATCGTGGCGTACCAAACCGTGTCGACCACCGCTGAACGGTCGGCGGCGTTCGTGGCCGAGGCCGACGTCCCCACCGTCGCGGCCGGCGCCGATGTGCTGGCCGGAGTGCTCGAGGTCCCCGTCCGCATCCGCAGCGGTGACTACCGCCGGGCCGCATTCGGGGACGCGTGGACCGATGTCAACACTGCTCCCGGTGGTCACAACGGGTGCGACACCAGAAACGACATCCTGGACCGGGATCTGATCGAGAAGACGTATGTGTCGATCAGCCGATGCCCCACCGCGGTCGCGACGGGCATTCTTCGTGATCCCTACACCAGTGCCACCATCGCGTTCGTGCGTGGCAACCAGACGGGTGCCGCGGTCCAGATCGAGCACATCGTGCCGCTGGCGTACGCGTGGGACCAGGGGGCGCGCACCTGGAGCGACGAGATGCGGGTGCGGTTCGCCAACGATCCCGCGAATCTCGTTGCGGTGGACGGTCCGACGAATCAGGACAAGGGTGACGCTGAGCCGGCTTACTGGATGCCGCCGAACGCGGCGTTCCACTGCCAGTACGCCATGCAGTTCATCGCGGTACTTCGCGGCTACGGTCTGCCGGTCGACGCCCCCTCGGCACCGGCACTGCGGCACGCGGCCGCGAGCTGTCCGGTCGGCTGACGGCTTGCCTGGGCAAACCGGCTTGGCATTTACCCGGCCGGTCCGCAGGCTTGTCGGCATGACACACAGCCACTGCGGGACATGGTGAACGCCGTCGCCGGCCACCGCGCCGACGCCGGACGGACCGGGCCGTTCGACGTCACCGCTTCGGCCAGACCGCCGATGCCTCCGATGTTGCGACGGTGTCCGACTGCGAAGACGCCGGGGCCACCCTGACTCAGGGGCCGGTGTAGGTCTCGGGATCGGGCCGGAACCGGGTGCCGTCGTTGAGTCCGTTGAGGGTGTCCATGTCCTCGGTGCTCAGCTCGAACCCGAACACGTCGAGATTGTCGGACACCCGTTCCGCCGACGACGACCGCGGGATCACGACATTGCCCAGCTGCAGGTTCCACCGGATCAGCACCTGAGCGGGGGACTTGCCGTAGGACGCCGCGATGGCAGTGACCGCCGGGTTGTCCAGGACCTTACCGACACCGAGCGGGCTGTAGGCCTCGGTGACGATGCCGTGCTGGGCGTGGATGGCCCGCAATTCGGCCTGATTGAGCAGCGGATGCAGCTCGATCTGGTTGACCGCGGGGACGAAGAACGCGAGATCGAGGACGTCGGTCAGGTGCTCGGGATTGAAGTTGCACACCCCGATGGACTTGATGTGGCCGTCGGCCTGCGAGCGCATCATGCCGCCGAAGCTGTCGATGTACTTGCCGTGGGCGGGCACCGGCCAGTGGATCAGGTACAGGTCGAGGTAATCGAGGCCCAGGCGCTCCAGGCTGGCCTTCACCGCGTCCTGCGCGCCCTGGAAGCCTTCGTCGGCGACGGCGAGCTTGGTGGTGACGAAGATTTCGGCACGCGGAATTCCCGACGCGGCGATCGCCCGACCCACGGCCGCTTCGTTGCCGTACACCGCGGCGGTGTCGATCAGGCGGTAACCGAGCTCCAGCGCCGTTGACACCGAATGTTCGGTCTCCGCATCCGAGAGTTCACCCACACCGAGGCCGAGCACCGGCATTGTGTTCTCGTCGTTGAGTCCGATTGATGGAACAGTCGTCCCCGACTGGCCAGTCGACGTCATCTCACCTACCTGTTGAAGTCAGAGTTCGCGGCTCGGGTCCCGGCCGAGTGCTGCTTCTCACAAAGTGCGGTGTGCACGAAATTGCACGTCATCGACATTCTCTACGGCCGGGTTTAACCGAATTCGGCATCACGATATTACCTAGCCGGGTCGCCACCTAATTCGCAATGCGGATGCGTGTCCCCCGATTACCGTCGGTACGCATGACAGATGTGCGCGTGCCCGTGGACACCCGACTGGTCGCCGCGCTGCTGCCGGTGCTGGCCGACCGACTGAAAGTCCTGCTCTCCGGGAAGCGCCCCGTCGTCGTCGACGGCAACACCCTCGATCCCACCGTGCAGCTGCTTCTGCTGCTCCTGCGTGTCAAAGGTCTCACCGGGATGATGGTCGGCACCGATGTTGTGCGGAGTCGCCAGAACATGCTGGAGACCTGCGTGGGCCTGGGCGGTCCGCGCCTCTCGGTGCAGGTCGACGAACTCTGCGCCCCGGGACCTGCCGGCCCGCTGGTGATCCGCCGCTACCGCACCGAGCGCTCACCCGGCACCCGGGGCCCGGCGCTGATGTATTTCCACGGCGGGGGATTCGTTCTGGGCGACCTGGACTCCTACGACGCGTTGTGCCGGCGGATCTGCCGGGACGCCGACGTCGATGTCTTCTCGGTGGACTACCGCCGGGCACCCGAAGACCGGGTACCTGCTGCCATCGAGGACTGCTGCGCGGCGTATGACTGGCTGCACAACCAGGCCGACGAGCTGGACATCGCCGCCCACCGGATCGCCGTGGGCGGCGACAGTGCGGGTGGCGCGTTGGCGGCGGTGGTCAGTCAGTGGGCCCGGGCGCAGGGTCGGCCGCAGCCCGGTCTGCAGTTCCTGGTCTATCCGATCACCGAACTGGATGCGCAGACCCGGTCGCGGACGCTGTTCGGCGAGGGTTTTGTCCTCACCAACCGCGATCTGGAGATCTTCCACAGTCTGTATGTCGACAGATCCGGTGTGGCGCCCACAGATCCGCGGGTCTCCCCGCTGCTGGCCGACGACCTGTCCGGGTTGCCGCCGGCGCTGGTGGTGACCGCGGGGTTCGACCCGCTGCGCGACGAGGGCGAGCAGTACGCCGCCGCACTCACCGCAGCCGGCGTAGCCGTTGAGCTGCGGACCATGGGGTCGATGATCCACGGCTTCATCAACTTCGCGGGTCTCGGCGGCGGCGTCGAACGCAGCATCGCCGAGGTCATGTCGGCCCTGCGGGCGCAGTTGTGGCGGGCCTGAAGACGGGATGTCACCGGCTGCTGCCGGCGCGCCGGTACGCTTGAGTCGCCAAACCCGCGAGCACGAGGATCACCGAACCTGTGGCCACCAAACCAAAACGTCCTGCCAAGTACGACCTGAAGGCTGCCGATCGCAAGCGCAATCTGGCGATCCAGATCGGGCTGACCGCTGTCGTCGTGATCTTCGCCGTCGCGTTGGTGCTGTACATCGTGATGGGCAGCGACAAGAAGCAGGCCGGCGAGGTGCAGGCGGTCCGTGTCGCCTCCAGCAGCCTGATCACCAACGAAGGCGGTGCCGAGCCCAAAGCCGTGCTGTCGCTCTACGAGGACTTCCAGTGCCCGCACTGCCGCAGCTTCGAGCAGGCCATGGGCCCCACCATCAAGAAACTGTGGGAGAGCGGCGCCGTGGCCGTCGACTACAACATGGTCGCGATCCTCGACACGCCGGCCAACGACAACTACTCCACCCGTTCGGCCAACGCCGCGTACTGCGTCGCCGAGGAAGACACCAGCCCGGCGAAGGGCGTATTCACGCGATTCCACGGCGCGCTGTTCGCCCAACAGCCCGCTGAGGGTGCGCCGGCACCGGACAACGCCGCGCTGATCGAGACGGCCCGCCAGGCGGGTGTCGTCGGCGGTGTGCCCGACTGCATCAACAACGGCAACTACGACGACATGGTGGACGGCCTGGCCGCGGCCGCCAACATCACCTCGACGCCGAGTGTCCGGATCAACGGCGAGGATTACGAATACAGCACTCCTGAGGACTTGATCGCGAAGGTCGAGACGATCGTCGGAGACGTGCCCGGCCTG
>JBEVFK010000027.1:0-49493 GCA_040512325.1 Mycobacterium sp.
GCCCCACCAGGAAACCGACACCCCATCCCCACCACGGCAATCGGCTCGACATCACCCTTCTCAGCGATCTCCAACCGCGCACTCAGATCATCGATCTTCTTCAACGCCTCAGTGACGATCGCCCGGCGATCCATCGATGCAGCTGACATCCCGCTCAATTCAACACCTTTCAGCATATTGCTGATTTAGCTCACCCTGTCGATGGAATCCCCGCCGCCGGTGCCGGAGACCTTTCACCGCCGAACAGCACCGTCCAGCCGGGCGAACCCGTCACGGCCGTAGAGCTCAATGCAGGAGGACCGGCGGATCTTGCCGCTGGTGGTGATCGGGATCGAGCCCGGGGCCACCATGACCAGATCCGAGACCCGCACACCGTGCGACCGTGAAATCGCCGACGTCAGCTCGCGCTTGACTGTTTGGATCCGGTCATCAGCCTCCGCAGAGCCACCGCGGTTCTTGAACTCCACGATGGCGATGAGCTGTTCGCTGCGGTCGTCCTGAACGGAGATGGCCGCGACACGACCGCCGCTGATCGCCTGGATCGTGGCCTCGATGTCATCCGGATAGTGGTTGCGACCGTCGACGATCAACAGGTCTTTGATGCGGCCGATGATGAAGAGCTCTCCGTCGGAGAGCACACCCAGATCGCCGGTGCGCAGCCAAGGCCCCTGCGGCGTACCGGGTGTCGGGTCGACGAGCTGTCCGCCGAAGGTCCGCGCCGAGGCCTGAGGGTTTCGCCAGTAGCCCGCGGACACGTTGCCGCCGTGCACCCAGATCTCCCCGACCTTGCCTGCCGGATTCTCCACGCAGCTCTCCGGATCGACGATCCGTACGGTGCACGCACGGGGTGCACCGTGGCCGATCAGTTCGACACCGGCACCGTCTTCACACCGCACGGCATAGGAATGCGAGAGCTTCTCGTAGTCGAACCGGACCACTGACGGTGTGTGCCCCGGAAGCGCTGACGCCACATACACCGTCGCCTCGGCGAGCCCGTAGGCCGCACGCAAGGCGGTGGGCGGAAGATTGAACTTGGCGAACCGCTCTTCGAAGCGCCGCAGCGTTGCGGCTTG
The DNA here is from genome assembly GCA_040512325.1 of Mycobacterium sp. GTDB lineage: Bacteria > Actinomycetota > Actinomycetes > Mycobacteriales > Mycobacteriaceae > Mycobacterium. Next base: position 1,074 of record JBEVFK010000027.1, read on the forward strand.
CACCCGTTCGGCGCCGCTCATGAAGCTGGAGACGTGGGAAAGGTCCAGCCCCGCCATGTCGTCGTCGGATGTCCGCCGCACAGCGAGTTCGTAGGCGAAGTTCGGTGCCGCCGAGACCGGCTTGCTGGTCTTCGCCACCAACTGCATCCACCGGGCGGGCTTCTGCAGGAACGCCATCGGGCTGGTCAGGACACAGGCCATGTCATAGGCGATGGGAGCGAAGACGCCGAGTATCAGCCCCATATCGTGGTAGAAGGGCAGCCACGATACGAAGGTGGTGCCGTCCGGCGCGACGCCGCCGGAGTCCTCGAAATAGTCGTTCTCGATCTGCCGGAGGTTCTCGAGAAGGCTCTCGTGTGTCACCATCACGCCGGCAGGCGTTCGTGTCGAACCCGAAGTGTATTGCAGGAAAGCAGTTTTCGGCTGCTGCCTGGGCCCGTCGAACGGGGCCGCCGGGGAATCGAGATCAAGCGCGTCGACCTCAACGACCGTTGGGCGGCCCGGGATGTCCGTCAGTGATGGCAGCACGGCATCGACGGCGGACGACGTGGTGAGAACCACGCTGGGCGTGCAGTCCCGTAGGACCGCGGTCGCCCGCTCGTCATGCACGCCCAACATCGGTACCGGAAGCGGTACCGCGACAAAGCCGGCCTCCAGTGCGCCGAGTACGCCGACGATGTACTCGAGGCTCTGCGGCGCCAGGACGGCCGCACGGTCGCCGACGGAGCCGAGTTTCCGCAGTTCATTGGCGACAACGCACACCCTGTTGTACAGCTGCGCCCACGTGAGGCTTTCAGCAAATCCCGCTGGGTTCACGTCGAAATCGACGAACGTGTACGCGATGTCGTCGGGCTGTTGCTGTGTTCGCCGCTCAAGAACGGCAGTAATGGATTCATCAAGTGCAGACACCACTCACCCCTACTCTCCCCGGGCGCACGTCAACCGGCTGCAATCACCCGACGCCTGTTCGGACTAACCCAAAGCGGACATTAACACCCCTACCTCACGTCATGTCGAGTTTTTAGCGAATTTTCGTCGCGAGGCTACCGCTGAGTATTTGCGCAGCAGATTGCCCTCAGCTTCTATGCTGGGAATCGCCTTATCGACGATTTGCCGTCACCAAGCGGTTTGATTGCGATTGCAATCTTTTGCCACGACCTCGGGAACCGCCGTGGAATTCTCCCGGAGCAGTTTACTTAGCAAACATCCGGGAAACGAAGCGCCGGATCGGTGGCGCGTCGCGAACGGGCTGCCGCAATGGGGGCTTTCCGACAGTGAAAACCGCACGACCAGGCAAAGCCCGTCGCGATTGTTCTGATCCCAAATCTCACCCTCGGCCCCGGCGCTGGTCTGCCGGGAAATCAATCAGGGAATTTCACAGCAGCAGTCAGAAATTCTTCCCTCGATGTCCCCGACGAGCTCCAGCAAATGTTCGGTGAGATAAAAGTGGTGGCCGGCAAACTCACGCACGACGCACTCGGCGGTGGTGCGCTGGGCCCATGGCCCGACCTTGTCGCGGCTCGCAACTTCGTCATCGTCGGCGTAGTACACAAAAATCGGGCACGAGACCGTCGCCTCGGGTGGACATTCGTACTTCGAGATCGCCTTCAGCCCGCGCAAGGTCGGCAGGATTCTGGCGGCAAATTCCTCGTTCTCCAGGAACTCCGGATTGACTCCCATCATCTGGCTCACCGCGTCGAGCAGGCCGCGATCGGAGTCCGGGATGTAGTCGTAGCCAACCCGGCCAGGAGCCGCCACGGCGGACACGAACAATGCCCCGATTCCGTGACCTGCCTCCTCGAATCGGCGGGCCACCTCGAAGGCCACCAGACCTCCCATGCTGTGGCCGAAGAAGGCAACGCGCCGGGAGTCCTCGGCAATCGGCGGAAGCTTGCGACACACTTCGTCGGCAAGCTCGGAGATGCTCGTGAACGACGCCAAATCGTGGGTGCCCCCTTTGCCGGGATACTGCACGGCGACACGCCTGACGTCCGTGGTGAAAGTCTTTGCGAACGGAACGTAGAACGTCGGGGACCCACCGGCGTGCGGAAAGATGTACAGCGTTGACGCATTCACGCGAGCTACGGTAACCGCGGTCACCGCCTGTCCGCGACACAAATCCGGATCTTCGCGTCACCGGACCACACCGGTGGTCGCGCCCCCGCCCCCCGTACCGGAGACGGGACGACGGTCACGGCGGGTGGCCGACTCGACTGTGTTTCGGTGCGCCAGTGCTACTTTCGACGCGCCGCTGCGACTAGGTGACCACTTTCTCCATCCGAACCAGATGGCCGGTCCCGGTCGTGCCGGTTCCAACGCCCGGTTCCACGCCGGCCTGTACCGATTCGGGATCGGTCGTGATGCCGAACTCCACCGCGAGCACCTCGCCTGCGATGAGGTCCTTGAAGTCATCCCGCCACCCGGCCGGCATCTCGGGAACCGTGAGCTCGAGTCGAATGCGGTCGCCGACGTCGAGACCGAGCTGGCGACGAAATTCCTGGAGTTCGCGGATGATGTCGCGCGCCCAACCCTCGGCCTCGAGTTCCGGGGTGAGCTCACCGTCGAGCACCACCAGGCCTGCACCGCCGGGCAGAGCCGCGGTGAATTCGGGGTCGGCGGCCACCAGCTTGGAGGTGTACTCCTCCGGCAGCAGCGTCGTCGGGCCCGCGGTGAGCGTCCCGTCGGGGTTGACGACGCCCTGTCCCGCCTTGACCGCCTTGATCGCGGCCTGCACGTCCTTGCCGATTCGCGGCCCGGCGACCCGCGCGTTGACCGCCAACTCGAAGCGACCGTAAGCAGCGATGCCGTCGGTGAGTTCGACGGCCTTGACGTTGAGCTCATCGGCGATGAGATCAGTGAACGGTGCCAGCTGCTCGGGGTTATCCACCGCCACAGTGAGTTTGAGGAGCGGCAACCGAACTCGCAGCTTCTTGGCCTTGCGCAGCGACGAGCCGACCGAACAGACCTCGCGGACCCGGTCCATGGCAGCCACCAACGCCGGATCGTGAGGCAGGATGTCGTCCTCGGGCCAGTCGGTCAGATGGACGGACCGCTTACCGGTGAGCCCACGCCAGATGACCTCGGTGGCCAAGGGCAACAGCGGAGCCGCCAACCGCGATGTCACCTCCAGAACCGTGTGCAGGGTGTCGATGGCGTCTTGGTCTTCTTCCCAGAACCGGCTGCGCGAGCGCCGCACATACCAATTGGTCAGTGCCTCGGTGAACTGACGCAGCTGGTCGCAGGCACCGGAAATATCGCAGGTATCCAGCGCCGGGGTCAGGCTCACCCGCAGCGCGGCCAGTTTGGCCAGGATGTAACGGTCCAACACATGAGGCGAATCCGTGCGCCAGGTACCGACTTTCGGTGCGTACAACGTCAGGAAGCTGTAGGAGTTCCACAACGGCAGCAGCACCTGCCGGACGCCCTCGCGGATGCCCTGTTCGGTGACCACCAGGTTGCCGCCACGCAGGATCGGCGAGGCCATCAAGAACCAGCGCATGGCATCGGAACCGTCGCGGTCGAACACCTCCGAGACATCCGGATAGTTGCGCAGCGATTTACTCATCTTCTGACCGTCGTTGCCCAACACGATGCCGTGCGATACACACGTCTTGAACGCCGGCCTGTCGAACAACGCGGTGGCCAGCACGTGCAGCGTGTAGAACCAACCGCGGGTCTGACCGATGTACTCGACGATGAAATCGCCGGGGAAGTGCGCGTCGACTCCGGACTGGCCATCGGGGCCACTGACGCCGTCGAACCATTTCTGGTTCTCGAACGGGTAATGCACCTGCGCATAGGGCATCGAGCCTGAGTCGAACCACACATCGAGCACGTCCTCGATGCGGCGCATCGTCGAATTCCCGGTCGGGTCATCGGGATTGGGCCGGGTCAACTCGTCGATGAAGGGGCGGTGCAGGTTGTCCGGCCGGACCCCGAAGTCGCGCTCGAGCTCATCGAGGCTGCCGTAGACGTCGATCCGCGGGTAGGCCGGATCATCGGATTTCCAAACCGGAATCGGGGTTCCCCAGTAGCGGTTTCGCGAGATCGACCAGTCACGTGCACCTTGGAGCCACTTGCCGAACTGACCGTCCTTGACGTGTTCGGGGTACCAGGTGATCTCCTGGTTGAGCTCGACCATGCGATCGCGGAACTCGGTCACCTTGACGAACCATGACGAAACCGCCCGGTAGATCAGCGGATTCCGGCAGCGCCAGCAGTGCGGATAGGAGTGCTCGTAGGTCTCGTGGCGCAGCAGCACCGCCCCGTTGACCGCGGCGGCTCCGGTGCTGTTCTTGAGATCACGGATGATGTTCGGATTGGCGTCGAAAACGTGCTGGCCCTGATAGTCCGGAACCGTAGAGTCGAAGCGGCCCTTTGAATCGACGGGCATGACCGGGATGATGCCGACGGTGTCGGTGGTGGCCTTGTCGTCCTCACCGTAGGCGGGTGCCATATGGACGACACCGGTGCCGTCCTCGGTGGTGACGAACTCGCCGCGCAGTACCTGAAAAGCGTTGTCCGCGTTGTCGCTTGCCACAAAGTAGGGGAACGGCGGCAGATAGCGCACACCGAGTAGCTCCGAGCCGCGGTAGGTCGCCAGGATCTGTGGCTCCTCCCCCAGCTCACGTGCGTAGGCGCCGACGCGGGCGGCGGCCAGCACGTAGCGCCGCCCGTCGGAACCCGCCACCTGTACGTAGTCGACATCCGGGTTGACGGCCACCGCCTGGTTCGACGGCAGCGTCCACGGAGTGGTGGTCCAGACCAGGATGTAGGCCCCGGCCAAGGTGCCCCCGCTGGCTGGGCTGATCTGCATGCCCACGGTGATCGCCGGATCCTGGCGACTCTGATAGACATCGTCGTCCATGCGGAGTTCGTGCGCCGACAGCGGTGTCTCGTCGTTCCAGCAGTACGGCAGCACCCGAACGCCCTCGTAGGCCAGGCCCTTGTCCCACAGCTGCTTGAACGCCCAGATGACCGACTCCATGAAACTCGGGTCCAGCGTTTTGTAGTCGTTGTCGAAATCCACCCAGCGTGCCTGCCGGGTGACGTAGGCACGCCATTCGTTCGAGTACTTCAGGACCGACGCACGGCAGGCATCGTTGAACGCGCCGATGCCCATCTCTTCGATCTGGGCCTTGTCGGTGATGCCGAGCTGGCGTTGCACCTCCAGTTCGGCGGGCAGGCCATGGGTGTCCCAGCCGAAGCGACGTTCCACCTTGTAACCGCGCATCGTGCGGTAGCGCGGCACGATGTCCTTCACATAACCGGTCAGGAGATGGCCGTAGTGCGGCAGGCCGTTCGCGAATGGCGGGCCGTCATAAAAGACGTACTCGGGCGCATCGTCGCGGCGGTCGATGCTGGCCCGGAAAGTGTCATCGACGTCCCAGTAGGACAGCACATCGGCTTCCAACGCCGGAAAGTTCGGCGTCCCGCCGGCTGATTTCGGATATGCGCTGTGCTCGGCCTGAAGATCGGCGTGGTCAGTCACTGCGTGCGTCGTCTCCTGCGTCCCGGTGCCCTGGCACGGATGTGTCAGTTCTGGCACGGGGACGACAACGCGCCGGAGCGCGAGCCGCGGTACCACCCCGCTTGCACACACCAGGAGGTGCGGCCGCTCGACTACAGGCTGTGACGGGCCCACCCGCTCGGTTCTACTGAGCCTTCGACAAGGCTGTTCTTCCGAAGACTCCCCGGTGATAGCCGGATCGACGCCGATGGACAAACTCTACCGGCAGGCGCAAGTCCGATTCGGTTACCCGGCGAACGCCCAGTGGGCAACCGGCGAATTGTCGCTGCCGTGCAGCGGCCCGACCGCCTCGGAGGTCAGTTCGATCAACGCCAGCGGGAACTGCTCGGCCAGCTCGACAACGGTGTATTCATCGAACCGACGGCGGTCGTACCACCAGTCGAGGTGCAGGATGCCATCCTGCCGGTGAGCGGATAACTGCAGTGCGCGCTCGGCGCCGAGATGGGCCGGGGTACCCACCCGGGAGAGACAGATCTCGGCCTGCGACCCGGCCCCGCCCTCGCGCACCGCGCTCAACGCGAGAATACGGTCGGCGTCCAGGAGCGTCGCCGTGGCATGAGTGTCGCGAGCAGAGACACAACGAAGGATTGCCTGCCGACCGGCAAAGACCCCATCGGCCATGTCGACCGCGATGATGCGCTCTCCGAAAGTGCGTTGCACCGCCCGCCCCAATGCGGCGAGCAGCAACACGTCGGCGGAGATCCGCAAGCAGATCAGTGCGCCGTTGAATTCTTCGGTCAGCAGAGTGTCCAGTGGGGCCGAGAATCGGACGACGTCGTGGTGGCCGGGTGCACCGGCGGCAGTGTGGTCGGCTACGCGAACTACCGGTCCGGGCAGCCTGGCTACGGAGGGAGCGACCATGAAAGTCACGGTACACCGATGTCCCAGGAATGGGAGATCTATCCCGAAATCGTGACGGCGATGTCAATATGACAAGAATTGTGTAAGCAGAAGTAGCTGATGCCCATTTGCGGGATTCGGTCTATGGTGAGTTGGTGCCACGTACCGACGAGAACGGCAGACAGCTCAAGACTTTGCTCGACTATCTCATGAACGGCGATGTCGAGGCCAAGCACATCTACGATGCGCTCAGCGTATCCAGCAGCACTTACTATCGCCGGCTGAAAGAAGCCGACTATCCGAACGCCGAGGAGTTACGCCTCGTCGCAGACAGGTTCGAACTCAATTACCCGGACCTGCAGATTCGGTTCGGATTGATGAGCCGACAGGAAGTCTGGCAGTACGTCGAGTCGTCTCCGTTGATGGTCGCCACGGCCCCCGAGGTGGCACAGGTGGCTCAGGTGGCTCAGGTGGCTACAGGCACGATAACCCGACGGCGGTTGCCCAAGCTATCGGAATTGTCGCCACGTCAAGACGCTCCCCCGCTTTGAGGTTTACAATTTGCTAACCGTTTACTGACCGCAATTCCGCTCGAAGGCGCTAAGTAATGGCTCTTGCCGCACTGATCGTAATCACGATCTGCTGTATCGCGTGGAGCTTGTGGATCCGACGCGTTACGTGGTCGTGCCGTTGGGAAGTCGCCGCCACACTCAATGTCGCGCTGCAAGGTGCCGCGGTCCTGCTGATGTCACCCCTGGCTTCGGAGACTCTCGGACACTGGCTGTATGCATTGACGGGCAAGTGGAATCTCGAGGACTACATCGGCCACGACTGCTATATCGTCGCCGCCTCGGCAATCGTCTACAACGCACTGGGCAGATTGCAGGACGACCATTCGTTGCATGTGACCTTCAAGCAGTATGTCGAGCGCCCAGCAACGCTGTGCATCCCGGCACTGCTGGTCGCCTTCTCTCTCGGTAACGGCGCAGCCATCTACCGGCCGGACTTCTTCCAGGTCCCCACGGATTTCTGGCTCAGCGTCTACTGGCTGATGCTCTGCGGCATGCTGATCTATCTGCTCGGCTACGGATATCGAGCGTTGCTGGTGCTGCGTCAGGACCCCCGGTCCCGAGTCATCGCCAACGTCTATCTGGTGGCCACCGCCAGCGGGATGGTCGCGTGCGCGGTCCGGATCGCCACCGCCTACGTTCCCGCGTTCGCCGAATTCGAGGATGGCAGGGCAGTCTGGTTCTTCGCCTGCGTCTGTGGCGCGGTGTTCGCCGTGGCAGCGGCGCACTCGTGGCGCGCCAAGACGAAATGGTTCTCTCGGGTACGACGCTGACACCCTGCGACTCTGTTCGCCGAGCAAAGCCTCTCCGTCGTACCCTTCAGCGTCGTCGCACCCGGCATCAGCGCCGGGCACAAACCCTCCGAAACCGTCTGGGGCGTGCGCATTTCCGCAATGTCGGCGCCGGCTGTCCCAGTACGGCTCGCGGCGTTGGCCGACACCCGGGTCCGGTGGCCCTATCGCGCATCCTCGGGTTCTGTGGCCCTATGCTCGATGAATGCTCGAAGGATCGTTTGCCGATGGCAACTGCGAGGGGTCTCGCCTATGACCGTGTCCTCCATTCCCGCTGTTCTGCGGGAACGCGCGAGCCTGCAGCCGAATGACACTGCGTTCACCTTCGTCGATTACGACCATGACTGGGAGGGCGTGGAAACCAGCCTGACCTGGGCTCAGCTGTATCGCCGCACCCTGGGCATGGCCGAAGAACTCGCCGCACATGCCTCCGCAGGAGATCGCGCGGTCATCATCGCGCCGCAAGGGCTCGACTACCTGGTCGCATTTCTCGGCGCCCTCCAGGCGGGGGTCATCGCGGTACCGCTCTCGATGCCTTTCGCCGGCCAGCACGACGAACGCGTGAGTGCAGTACTGGCGGACTCGACGCCGACGGTAATCCTGACGACGTCGGCTCTGACCGAAGTCCTGACCGGGTACACCACCCGCCTGGAATCCGGCCCCACCCCTGCGGTTATCGCCGTCGACATGCTGGACCTGGACTCCAGGCGAAAGTCGACGTTGCGCAACCTGCAACGACCCGACATCGCGTACCTGCAGTACACCTCCGGCTCCACTCGGACCCCGGCCGGCGTCATGGTCACCCACGACAACCTGTCGGCGAACTTCGAGCAGCAGGTGGACGCCTATTTCTCCGATCACGGCGGGGTGGCCCCCATGGGCACCGTCGTGGTGTCGTGGCTGCCCTTCTATCACGACATGGGATTGCTTCTCGGGGTCATCGCTCCGATCCTGGGCGGTTGGAAAACCGTGTTCACCACGCCCTTGTCGTTCCTGGCCCGTCCGGCCCGCTGGATGCAACTGTTGGCAAAGTATCCGATTTCGCTGACTGCCGGGCCCAATTTCGCGTTCGAACTCGCAGCCGCGCGGACCTCGGATGCCGACATGGCGGGGCTGGACCTGGGGGCCGTGCTGGCCATCATCAGCGGCAGCGAACGCGTGCACGACACCACCCTCAGAAAGTTCGCGCAGCGGTTCGCCCGGTTCAATCTCCGGCCCGAAGTGCTCAGGCCCTCCTATGGGCTGGCCGAAGCGGTTCTGTATGTGGCGACGGACCGACCCGGACAACCTCCGAAAGTGGTGTCGTTCGAGCCCGAGAAGCTGTCGGCCGGTCAGGCCGAGCAATACAGTGGCGCAGCCGGCACACCGCTGGTGGGCTACGGCACCCCGAAGTCACCGAGTGTGCGCATCGTCGATCCGGAGTCGACGCTGGCGCTCGAGGCGGGCGGCGTCGGCGAGATCTGGGTGCGGGGCGCCAATGTCTGCGCGGGGTACTGGGAAAAACCCGAACTCACCGAATCCATGTTCAACGCAACGATTTCCGACCCCCCCGACGGGACCGATGCCGGCCCGTGGCTCAAGACCGGCGACCTCGGCTTCATCGCCGACGGCGAGCTCTTCATCGTGGGCCGGATCAAAGACCTGGTGATCGTCCGGGGCGTCAATCACTATCCGGACGACATCGAGGCGACGGTGCAGGAGATCATCAGCGGCCGGGCGGCCGCGATCTCGGTGGAAAAGGACCGCACCGAACAACTCGTGGTGATCGTCGAGGTCAAGGTCAAGGTCGACGACGACGACGCTCACGAGAAGCTGGCCGCGCTCAAGAGCCGACTCACTGCCGCCATCTCCCAGGTGCATGCGCTCAACCCGGCGGATATCGTCCTGGTCGGCCGGGGCGCCATTCCCATCACCACCAGCGGCAAAGTCCGACGGGCCAGCTGTATTGAGCTCTACCAGGGCAACCAGTTCGTCCGGCTCGATGTCGCCGACGGTGTGCCGGTAGGAACGCCCTGACGATCAATGCGCGGTGATGAACCGCCCCAGCCCGTGCTTCTTCACGAGGTAGCGCACGGAATCCCGCTCTTCCTTTCCGCGGCTCTTGCCGCGGACGTCGACATAGTGATGCACGACCTTGATCGCCGGATCGAAATGCCGCTTGACACCCATCGTGTTCATGCGGATCGCCAGGTCCTGCGCCTCGTGATAGCGAACCCGCGGGTCGTAGCCACCCACGGCCCGGAAAACCCCGGCGTTGATCAGCATGTTTCCTTCGTGGAGCCAGTAGGTTTCCCGTGCGACCGGCGTGACGTACACGTCCGGCCAGTCTTTCTTGCCGGGCGGGCCGACGCGCCGAATCGCATTCACCAGCTTCGGTCGGTGCCTGAGCCGGTCCAGCATCGGGGGCACCGCAGCCACAACTGCCCACAGTCCGAACACCGGACCGAAGTTGAACGGTTCCTGGGTGCCGTCGGCGCGACTCACCAGTCCGCCGACGGCACCGACACCGCGGCCGGAGTGCTCCGAGAACACCTCCCGCGCCACCGCCGCCATGTTGTCGGTGGCCAAGTCCATATCGGCGTCGACGAAATGGATCAGGTCGGCATCGGCCACGTGACCGATGACCTGGTTGCGATTGGCGCCGGCGCCCTGATTGGCCGGGCTCCGCACCATCTCGACGGCCGTCCCGAACTGGGCGACAACCTCGGCACTGTCATCGGTGGACGCATCGTCGAGCACCAGCACCCGGTCATAGCCCTGATCCAGGACCTGCGGAAGCAACCTCTGCAGCGACTCGCCCATGTTGTAGTTGGGTATCACCGCAACCACCGACTTCGGTTCGGGCAGGCTGATCAAAGGTCCCCCATTCAGTGTGTGCGGTCGACGTCGGGTACTACCGTATCGTCGCCGGGGCACGGTCCGCGCGGCTCGGAGCGTGCCCCGTACCGGCCCGGGGGACGTTGAATCCACAAGTACCGGCTGTATCGTTGATCTGTGATCGAGCTAAATGGCATCACGAAGGCCTTCGGAACCGTACAAGCCGTGCGGGACGTCAGTTTTTCTGTGCCGACAGGCTCGGTGTGTGCCCTCCTCGGTCACAACGGCGCGGGCAAGACCACGACCCTCAACATTCTGTCGACGTTGCTGCGCCCGACTTCAGGGCATGCGCTCGTCGGCGGATTCGACATCGTCCGAGAAGCCGACCAGGTACGGGCGAGCATCTCGGTCACCGGCCAGGATGCCTCGGTGGACCTCCTGCTCACGGGCCGCGAGAACCTGGTCCTGTTCGCCCGGCTGCGCGGAATGAAACGGCGGGACGCCCGCAAACGGGCCGACGAATTGATCGAGCGATTCGATCTCGCGAAGGCCGCCGACCGCCAGGTGATGACATATTCCGGCGGCATGCGGCGCCGGATCGATATCGCCGCCTCCTTGGTGGTCGCGCCCAAGGTGCTGTTTCTCGACGAACCCACCACCGGGTTGGATCCACGGAGCAGGCGCGATGTGTGGTCGCTGGTGTCCGGGCTGTCCGACCAGGGCGTGACGGTGCTTCTCACCACTCAATATCTCGAGGAGGCTGATGTCCTCAGCGATTCGATCGTCATCCTCGATGGAGGACAGATTGTCGCAAGCGGGACCTCGGAAGAATTGAAGAGACACTTGGGCTTTGCCTACTGCCAGGTCACGCCGGTGAGTCCCGATGATCTGGCGGTGATCGCCGAGGCGTTGTCGGATTTTGATGGCCTGGAGATCGACATCGACCTGAACACCGTGTCGTTGCCCGCAGAGCGGGGAGTGTCGACTCTCAGTGAGGTCTTCCGCCGAATCGAAGGTCTGGGAATCGAGATACTCGACATCTCGCTGCGGAAACCGTCTCTCGATGAGGTGTTCCTGCATCTCACGGAGCGTCCTGTTACCGCATGAATGCACTGGTCACGCTGACCGAGCGGGTACTGCGCGGCACGATGCGCGACTTCGATCTGCTTCTCGCGGCTGTCGTTCCCGTGGCGACGTTTGTCGGCTTCACCCTGGTGCTGCAGGACGTGATCGATACCGGCGCAATGCCTTACGCGCAGTACGTGCTGCCGGCGATCATCATGCAGACCGTGCTTTTCGGTGCGCTGACCGCCGCTGACCGGGCCGCCCGCGATGCCTCGATGGGATTCGGCCGCCGGCTTCTGACGCTGCCGATCCACACCCTCGTCCCGCTGACGGCCCGGATGACCTACTGCCTCATCCGGTTGACTGTCGTGCTGTTGACCTCCGTCGCCATTGCCTATCCGTTCGGTTTCCGACTCAGCGGTGGCGTCCTCTATTCGTTGGCCTTCGTCCTGGTTCTGTTTGTCTTGACCCTGGCGTTGTCATTGGGCGCGGATGCCATCGGAACCCGGGTGAAACGAATCGACGCGTCCAGCCAGTTGTTACTGATTCCCCTGCTCGGGCTTGTCCTGCTGTCGACGGGTATGGCACCGGCGACCGCTTTTCCCGACTGGGTGGAACCATTTGTGCGGGCTCAGCCGGTCTCGGTGATTGTCGGTACCTTGCGCGGATTCACCGACGGCTCCGTGACGACGGGCAGCGTGATCGGCACTCTCGGCTGGTGTCTCGGGCTCTTGACAGTTTTCGGCGCTACCGCCATGCGAATGCAGAGGCGGCAATGACCATGAACGAACCGGCCAAGACATCGTGGCCGTCGGAGAGCCTGATCTTCGCGGAGAGACTCTTTCGGGGATGGCGCCGGTATCCGGCGGTACCGACCCAAGGTCTGCTGTTCCCGACAGCGCTTCTGGTCTTCTACCACCTGCTGGCAGGTGAGTCGATGGCCGCCATAAATGGCACGAACAACCTCGAGCGTTTGGTACCGATGTGTGCGCTGGCCGGCGGAATGTTCGGGGCAATCGGCAGCGCCCTGTCCCTGCAGATCGAGCGTGGCAGCGGGCTGTTGCGCAGGTTCTGGACACAACCTGTGCATCGGTCGAGTGCGATTGTGGGCCGACTTCTTGCTGAAGCAGCGCGGACATTGCTCGGCGTCATCATCATCACCGCCGTCGGAGTACTACTCGGCCTCAGATTTCACGGCACACTGTTTGCAGTCATTCCGTATGTCGTGCTGCCGGTCCTGATGGTGCTGACGTTTTCCGTGGTGGTGACGACGTTATCGCTGAGATCACGCGGCAATGCCCTGTTCATGTGGCTCGGCACCAGTGCTGTGGGACTGGCGTTCTGCAGCCCGGGCATCGCCCCGGTCGCCTCGTTCCCCGGGTGGCTGCAACCGGTGATCCAGTTCCAGCCGATGTCGCCCGTGATCGAGACGATGCGAAGGCTGTCCGAAGGTGAGCCGGCGCTGGGGACAATGTTGATGGCGCTGGCATGGATCGTCGGGGTGTCGGCGATCTTCGGCCCATTGGTGGTTCGGCAGTATCGCCTCACGGCGGAAACGGTGAGCTGACGCCAACTGATCGGGAATGACTGTCAGACGGCGGGCACGCTACTGATGAGGGGCGTGCCGTCACTCCGAGTCTTGCTCGTAGACACGGATGGCCTCATCGAGCTTCTTGGAGTCCGTCACCCCGGGTGACTCGAACACCGCCATGCGGCCGACGTACTTGTCCAACTGCGCGAATTCGGCGATCACGTGATAGTCCGGCCGCTCGACGTAATCGTCGACCGCGATGGTCGCCCCTTGACGACCATCGAGCATCCGGAGCGCCTTCAAAGCGCACGCTATGCGGAACCGCCCGTCAACCAGGACGAGGTCGGGAAGGTCTCCGTCATCAAAACATCCCGCAGGCGCATCCGAGTACCGACGAAAATTTTCCAGTCGTTGGGGCGAAACAGCGCCCACCGGCCGGCCCCACTCGCCGGTGGACCCGATATCGGCATAGTGGAACGTCTGCCCCGCCGATCTCGAGTAGCCGTCGCGAACAATCTTGTCCTCGACCGCTTGCAGGAAACGGAGATCGCATTCGACGGCGACGAAGCTCACGCCGAGTTTGGCGGCCATGTAGGTGGAGCCGCCTGTGCCGTATTCGAGATAGCGCTTCGACCTGCTGAGACGGTCTACGAACCAGGCAGTGGTTTCTGCTGAGTCAAACCAAGGAGATTCCGAGATCTTGAGCTCCTGCACGCGCCGCCTCAGACGAAACTTGATGAGCTCGACGTCCACTTCACTCCTTTGTCTACCAACAGATTCGCCCCGACTACAGGCGATCGATACAGACTTCCCAGCAAACAGACAGAGTACGGCAGTGGGACTACTGCCAGTTACCGAACTTCGGGACCGTAGTTGCGCGGCGGTTCGAAGGACTTCCGTTTGAATCCCGCTTCGAAAGTGCCGATCTGGAAAACGGTGTCGATGCCGATCCTGGCCAGCTCCTCGACAAGAGTCGGTCGCCGGATCGCTCGCCGGCGGGCGATCTCGTCCTTGAGCGCGCTGAGCATCGAGTCCTTTCGGTACACCGCCGGGGACTGGTCGCCGAATGCCCATCTGAGGTATGCGGTGCTGCGACCGTAGCGGCGGTACTGACTCGCGAGGTCGCGCATCGACGTCCGCGGCTCCCATTCCATCAGGACTCGGCGGTCGACGGCCATCACCCCCAGCGACTGCTCCTGAACCCGCCAACAGATATCGACGTCACCGCCACCCCTCATCACGCGGAAGCCATTGACCGCCTTGAATGCGGGTGCGGCAATGCCCAGGTTGCAGGTCGGAAAGTATGGCGGCCGGCCAGGAATGTCCACCCGTCCGCGCAGGCTGAACGGCTGCTGTAGTTCGGCAACCCGCGCCGCCAGTGAAGGCCCTGTGCGTGTTCGAACGTCCGTGCACGACAGCGCGACCCCATCCTGTGATTGAAGCTCCCGATGGGCATCCAGCAAACCGGGCAACGGCCGGCATCGACCGTCGACGAACAGCAGGATGTCCGCGGTCGACCTCTTGGCCGCGGTTTGCCGGGCGAAGTAAGGCCCGTGACTTTCGGCGAGGGTGATCACGTTCAACCCCAGGTTGCGCGCAACGCCCGCAGTGTCATCCGTCGACGCATCGTTGACCAAGGTGATGACGTCACCTTGGTGGCGCTGATCGAGAAGAGGTTTCGCGAGTTCCGGAAGTTGGGTGGCCAGGTTTCGCACCGGGATGATCACTTCGATCGACTTCTCAGGCATGCAAATTCTCCATATCAGCACGAACATACGTCAGCCCGCCGTCGCTCACCACCTCAGCCCGCGCTTTGCTGACAGACCGGTCGAGTACCCGCAAATCTGGCGAACGAGGCGTGGTCATTGTCGTTGCGACGGTCAATTATCCCTTGACGACGGTCAGCCGCTTTCGGCCGACCGGAGCCGGCGCATCTCACCCGAGCAGGCAACCAGTGCTCACCGCCGCCGGAGACGCCGGAACCATCGCTTCTTGCTCGATGCCGTGCCGGTCTCGGCGGGTGTTTCCGGGCCGGTGTCGGGCATGTCGGCTTCTGCGGTATCGCCGGCGGTCTCAACGGGTGCGTCTGCCGATTCGGCCTCAGGGTCGGTATCAGCTTCGACCGATTGAGCGGCCACGTCGGACTCGACGTCGGCGCCCGATTCGAGGTCCTCGACGTCGGACTCTGCCTCGCCGGTACCACCATCGGCTTCGACCGTTTCGGATTCCTGCTCGCCTTCGCCGGCCACCTGCGACTCAACCGACCCGGCCTCGGCAGGTGCGGAATCAGACACCAGCTCCTCGACATCACCGTCTGCTTCGAGCCCCTCGGCTCGCGGATCTGACTCCGGCTCCCCGGCCTCGTCGTCTGACTCAGCACCTGTCGACCCGCCGGCCGATCTGTCGACTTCGGCTTCCGAAATCCCGACGTCAGGAGATGGCTCCTGGCCTGCACCGTCTGGTTCGTCCGCGGCGGGTTCCTCCTCGGCGACAACCTCCGGTTTCACCGGCCCGGCCTCGGCAGTCACCGAATCAGACCCCGGGTCACCGGCCTCACTGCCGGACTCAGCAACCTCGACTGGAGCGCCCGACTCTTCGGTCTCGACCGCCTCAGCTTCCATTTCGGGCTCGTCGATGACGGGCGCCAGTTCCTCGGTCACGGGATCCCAGGCATCGGTGTCGACGTCATCGGACACCGACTTGTCTGCCGGCACAGCCTCGACGGCAAGACGGTCGGTCTCGGACTCCACACCCAAATGGTCGGTGTCATCGGAGACCACGGTCGGCAGCCGGTCGGTGTCCTCGCCGTCGTCGTTGTCGGTGGTGACCTTGTTCTTGACCGGCCGGTGCAGCACCGCCACCGACTTCCCCACCGATTTGGACGGCCACCAGTTGGCGTTGCCGGCCAGCACCGCCATGGCGGGCACGGTGATGGTCCGCACGATGAAGGTGTCGAGCAGCAGGCCGACGCCGATGACGAAACCCATCTGCACCACCGTGCTCAGACTGCTGACCGTCAGACTCAGCATCGACACCGCGAAGATGATCCCCGCGGAGGTGATCACTCCGCCGGTAGCGCCGACCGTACGAACCACAGCGGATCGCAAACCGAGATGGATCTCATCGCGAATTCTGGAGATGAGCAAGAGGTTGTAATCGGCGCCGACGGCGACCAGCACGAGGAACGCGGTACCCGGCACGCTCCAGTGGATGTTCTGGCCGAGGATGAACTGGAAGAAGATGACGCCGATTCCCACCGCCGAAACGAATGAAAGAACAACGGAGGCAACCAGATACAGCGGCGCAACGATCGCGCGCAGGATCACGGCGAGGATCAGGAACACCACCACCAAGGTGACCAGGATGATGAACCTGATGTCTCCGTTGTAGTAGGTGCGCAGATTGTCGTTGACGACGGTGAACCCCACCATGGAGATGGTGGCGTCCTCCAGCATGGTGTTGGGGCGCGAATCGTTCGCCGTTTTCAAGATCAACTGCAGCTGATCCATGGCTTCGACGCTGAACGGGTCGAGTTCGGTCTGCACCAGATACCGGGCGGTGTGCCCGTCGTCGGAGATGAACAGCCCGGCGGCCTTCTTGAACTCTTCCTGGGTGAGCATCTCCGGCGGAATGTAGAAGCCGGACATGGGCGGATCAGCGGCGTCGCGTTTCATCGCCATCAGGAACGCTGACGCCTGATCCAGGCCGGAGCCGATGTTTCTGGTCTGATCCACCAGAAGCTGGACGCCTTCGGCGAGCTGACGGCTCGAATCAGCGAGGGTGTTGGCGCCCTCGATGGTCCGGTCGATGCGTTTCTGCAAACCGTTGGTCTCGTTCAGCCCCAGTTCGCGTGCCGCCGTCGTCAGCGTGCTCAGGTTCTTGCTGAGCCCACCGAGGGTGTCATCCAGGGTCTGATTGCCGTCGGTGGAGACCAGCACGTCCCCCAGTTCGGCAATGGCGTCCAGCGCGGGGTCACCCTGCAGGTTGGCGATTCTCTGCAGATCGGCCCGCGATGCGACACACTCCGGGTCGGCCGAGCAGGTGGGGCTGGTGTTGAGCGGCCCCAGCACCGGGGCCGCCCACCCGCCGAGATCACCGAGACGAACCCGGTCGAACCCGAGCGCCTTTCCGAGGCTGCGCATGTTCTTCACCAACGAGGCGGTCTTGTCGATTTCGTTGAGGGTCTTGGCTCCCCCGAACTTGGCCGACATCTCGTCGAGCGCCGACGCCAGACCACGCACACTGCCGACAGCGTTGAGGACACTGCGCCGAATCTCGTCGAGCACATCCGCCAGCTGGTCGGCTCCCCCGGTCAACGCTGACAGGTTCTGCTCGTTGTCGTCGATCAGAGTGGCGGCGTCACCCAACTTGGTGCCCACCTCGCCGGCCTGCCAGGTGGCCTTGCCCTGCTCGATCATCTCGCCGGTAGGCCGGGTGATTCCCCGGATCGCGTCGATCCCGGGCAGGTTGCTGATGCGCTGCGTCATCTGCTCCATGGCCGCCAGGGCTTCCGGGGTTCGTAGATCCCCGGGGGACTGGATCAGCAGGAACTGCTGAGCGGTGCTGCTGACCGGGAAGTGCCGATTCATGTTTTCGTAGGCCAGGTTGCTGTCGATGTCGTCGGGCAAGTTCTTGCGGTCGTCGTAGTTGTAATTGATCAGCGACATGCAACTCGCCAGCGCCAGCAGGACGGCCAAGCTGCCGGCAAGGGCGGTTTTCGGGTGTTTCACGATCGCGATCCCGGACCGGCGCCAGATCCGCCCGGTCAGGTTCTTGCGCTGTTTGAGCCAGTTCCGTCGCCCGGCCAGCACCATGAGGGCGGGCAGCATCGTCACCGACGCGACGAACCCGATCATGATGGTGACCGCCAGTGGCGGTCCGACCGTGGAGAAGACGCCGAGGTCGGTGAAGGCCATCCCCATGAAGGCCGCGGCCACGGTCAGCGCGGAACCGGCAATCACCTGCCCGATGGACGTCAACGCCATGGTCATGGCCTCGTCCGAGGGCACACCGGTACCACGGATTTCCTGATATCGGCTGAGCAGGAAAATGGCATAGTCCGTGCCCGCGCCCAGCATCATCGCCGTCATCAACAGCAGCGTCTGCGGCCCGACCCCGAGCCCCACCAAACCCAGCCCGGCCACCACCTGCTGAGCCACCAGAAGCGCCGCGCCGATCGTCAGCAGCGGCAGCATCATCGCCACGACGCTGCGATACACCAGCACCAGAATGGTGAACACCAGGATGCCGGTGGTGGTCTCGATGACCAGCTGGTCGCGGGCGCCGATCTTGTTGACGTCGTCGAACGTCGCCGCCGCTCCGACCACACTGGGCGTGAGTGTGGTGCCGGCGGTGGTGTCCTCGACCAGCTTGATGACGTTGTTGTAGGCCTTCTGACCCGCCGAGGTGGCCATCTGACCGGTGAGGTTGACCGGCAGGTTGTAAGCCTTGCCGTCCTTGCTGGTCATCACCTCCTTGAGCTCGGGGATGTTGACGAAATCCTGCGTGTTCATCACCGTGTCGGTGTCGGCACGCAGCGTCTGGACCAACCTGCGGTAGGTCGCCTCGTCCGCCGGGGTCAGGCCCTTTTCATTGCTGAGAATGACGACGACGCCGTTGGCCGAGCTCGGCTCTTTGAAGGCGGTTTTCATCAACTCGCCCGCCGCCAGCACCGGCGACTCAGCAGGCAGGAATTCCGGCGGATTGTCGGCGGCGACCTTGGCCAGCGAGGGCAGCGACAGCATCAGGACAGCCGCAAGAACGATCCACGATGCGATCACCCACAGCGGGTGGCGGACCACCACGCGGCTGAGGAGCGGAAACCCTGCTCCCTTGAACGCACCGCGGGTGAAGGCGCGCTTGAACATCCCACCCAGGCTACACGGTGCGGAGGGCTGAAAAGTGCCCCCGAACTGGGCTGCTACCCAGCTCACAGGAAAACGTTCAGGCTCTTAAGAACGCGGCCGAATACTTACCTCGCTGCCACGCACGGGCCCCCTTGGGTGGCGTCGTGCTTGAATCTTCGGGTGTCTGCACCGGTGTCTGCCAGCTGTCCGCCGACGGGACGTCGCCGGTGATTTTCGCGGTGGCGGTGCATGGGACCCGCGGCGATATCGAACCGTGTGCCGCCGCAGCGCTGGAACTGCGCAACCGCGGCCACGAGGTGAGGATGGCGGTCCCGCCGAACCTGGTGGGCTTCGTCGAAGAGCTCGGCCTGTCCCCGGCCGTGTCCTACGGCGTGGACTCCCAGAAACAACTCGAGGCGGACATTTTCCGCAAGTTCTGGACCGTGCGGAACCCGGTCACCGTGCTGCGCGAAAGTCGCGACTACGCGACCGAAGGCTGGGCGGAGATGAGCGCCGCCTCGACGGCCATGGCTGACGGTGCGGACCTGTTGCTGACCGGAACCACCTATCAGGAAGTCGCCGCCAACGTCGCAGCACATCATCGGATTCCGCTGGCCGCGCTGCACTACTTCCCGCACCGGGCCAACCGCACCGTGGTGCCCGTCCCGCTGCCGACGAAGGTGGTGGAGTCCGGCTTCGCGGTGGGCGAATGGGTGCACTGGCGAGTGATGAAGAAAGCCGAGGACGCCCAACGCCGCGAACTGGGACTACCGAAGGCCTCCGGGCGCGCGATCCGCAGGCAGATCGACGGTGGCGCCCTCGAGATCCAGGCCTATGACAAGTTGCTGTTTCCCGGCCTCGCAAACGAGTGGGCCGGCGTACGTCCTTTCGTGGGCGCGCTGACATTGCAGCGGACAACGGCGGCCGACGACGAGGTCACGCGGTGGGTGACCTCGGGGCCGCCACCCATCTACTTCGGTTTCGGGAGCATGCCGGTGGAATCGCCCGCCGAAGCCGTCGCCATGATCACCGCGGTCTGCGCTGAGCTCGGGCAGCGGGCGCTGATTTCCTCCGGCGCCTGGGAGCTGACCGACATTCGACCCCGAGACCACGTCAAGATCGTCGGGGCCGTCAACCACAGCGCCGTCTTCCCGCTCTGCCGGGCGGTCGTCCATCACGGTGGGGCCGGCACCACCGCGGCCGGAATGCGCGCCGGAGTCCCGACGCTGGTGCTGTGGGTCGGCGCCGACCAACCGTTCTTCGCCAACCAGATCAAGAAACTGCGGATCGGCACCGCGCAGAAGTTCGCGAGCACCACCCGGGAGAACCTGCTGACCGCGTTACGGCACACGCTGACCCGCGACATCGCCGACCGGGCAGCCGAACTCGCCACCCGGCTCACGCCGGTGACCGAGAGCGTCCGCAGCACCGCTGATCTGCTCGAAGACGCGGCCCGCCGAACTAGATGATGGTGCCGGTGAGACCGAATTCGGCCAGGACCTCGGCGACGGTCTCCCGCAGGTGGCTCAAGGTGTTCGGGCCGTCCAACTGGTAGGCGACGATGCCGATGCTCACCGTGCCGTTGATGCGGCCGGAGGCAACCACCAGGTGACCACCGACCCGTTCGAGTTCGTGGCGGGTGACGCCCTGATCGACCGGACGGAGCAGCAGGTACTCGGCGTCGGTTCCGTCGGGGCGATTCACGGCGGGATCGAGCGGACCGACGTTGGAACACGACACCGGCAGGTCGCCGAACATCACACCGGCCGTGGCCTTCACCGCCCGCTTGGGCACCAGCGGAGTCAACGGCAGCAGGGCGAACGTCTCATCGGGGGTCTCTTTCAGCGTCTGCAGCCCCTGTTTCATGGCTGCGCGCACACCGGCGAGGTCCTCGGTGACCGGGGCGGGGTCCACCACCACGGTGGCCAGGGAGACGGCGTTGGCGCGGGTGTCGTTCTCGGTGCGGTCACTCATCGCGACGAGCAGGCTCACCGCTCCGTCGGGACGGTGACGGCCGATCCGGACACCGAGCCGGGACGCGAACCCCGCCATCAGCGAATAACTGTTGCCCCCGAGGGTCGCCGCCCGCGCGTCCCATTCGCCGGCGTCGACGAACGCCGACGCCGTGGGCACGACGACGTTCTCGTCGGGCCCGACGGCACCGGTGGGTGCTGCGTCCGACGAGCCGCCTTTGAGGTCGTCGCGGCGCTTGTACGCCAGCTTCGCAGCCGCGACCACCGTCCGGCCCAGTTCCGGCAGATCGCGGATGCTCTGTGCGGCGTCGGCGGCCAGGGCACGCCGCCGCCGCCGCGAGCGGGGCGCGGGATAGCCGAAGTCGCGGGTCTGCCCGGTGGCGGCCTGGGCGCTGGTGAGCAACAGGCCGATACCGTCGGCCAGGGTGTGGGAGAGCACGGCGCTGACCGCGGTGGATCCATCCGTCATGGGCAGGACGCTGACGCGCCAGCCGGGCCCGAACTCGGGATCGATGGGCAGCTCCGCCTGCTCGTCCATCCAGGCGTTGAGCTCCTCCCGCGGACGGGGTTGGGCCACATCGAGATCCGACGTCGCTCCCCCGGCCGCCACCCAGCGGTGCCTGCCGAACGGCAGTGCGGACCGTTCGATCCGGCGTCCCACGAGACCGTGACCGTAGTTCTGCTGGAACCGGCGCAGTCCGTCGTAGTCGACAGGATGCTCGTAGAGCCAGACCAGCTGACCCAGTTGCTGGCGACCGATCGCCCGCAACGACAGAAAGGACGCCTGGTCGATGTAGGCCAGGAGGTCATCGGGACGCGTCATTCAATGGCTCCGTTGAGACCGAACTCGTCAAGAGTCTCGGCGACTATTTCCCGCAGGCGGGACTTGGTGTTCTCGGCGCCGGGCTGGTAGCCGATCACGGCGATCGACAGTTTGGTGCCGACGCGGGCGGTGATCACCGTGAGCAGCCCGTGTCGTTGTTCGAGGACCCGCAGGGGAACGAACTGGTCCACCCCGCGCAGTACGACGTGCTCGGCGGCGGTCCCGTCCACGCGGCTGATCTCGGCCGGCAGTTCACCGAGGTTCGAGCAGAACACGGGGAGGTCCGTGGAGAACCCGAACGCGAGGTCGGCAGTCCTCTTCACCGCCCGCTTCGGTAGGAACGGGGTCAGCGGGAGCAGTGCCATCGTCTCGTCCGGCACCTCCTTGGCCGTCTTCAAACCCTGCCGCAGGACAGCTCGGGCGGCGGTCAGATCGGAGGTGACGCCCTCGGGATCGACCCGGATGTTCGCCAGCAGCACCGCGTTGGCCCGGGTGTCCTCGAGGGTCCGGTCGTTGATCGGGACCGTGAGCGGAACGGTCCCGTCGACAATGCTGCGGCGGCCCATCCGCTCTCCGAGTCGCGCGGCCACACCGGCCACCAAGGAGTAGCTGTTGCCACCGAGACTGCTTGCCCGCGTGTCCCATTCAGCACCGTCGAGATAGATCGCCACGGCAGGCACCACCACGTGCCGGTCGCCTTCGGGACCCAGTGCCGCGGCGGGTTCCGCAGCGCCGGAGCCCTTGAGGTCTCCGCGCCGTCGGTAGGCGAGCTTGGCCGCGCCCACGAGAGTCCTACCGACCTCGGGTAGGTCGCGCAGGGTGTCACGGGCGTCGGCGCGAATGGCCTGCCGCCGGGTACGCGATCCGGGGGCGGGATACCCGAGGTCGCGGGTATTACCGGTGACCGCCTCGAACACCGTCAGGCACGCCCCGCCGCCGTCACCGACGCAGTGCGAGCCCACCAGACTCACCGCCGACGAACCGTCGGTGAATCGCTGAACGCCCATGTGCCACACCGGACCCCACTCGGGGTCGACAGGTCGTGAGGCATGGGCGTCGGCCCATTCCATCAGCTCGTCCCGGGGACGGAGATTCTCCTCGACGAGGATGTCGACGGGCGGGCCCTGGACCGCCACCCAGCGGTGCCGGCCGAACGGCAACGGCGACGGCTCGATTCGGCGGCCGGCCAGACCGTGACCGAAAAGCTGGTGAAACCGCCTCAGCCCGTCGAGGTCGACGTCATGGTCGTAGATCCACAGACATTGGCACACCGCCGCCTGACCGGTGGCTCGCAGCCCGAGGAACAGCGCCTGATCCACGTGTGCGAGTCGGTTATCCGGTGCCGCAGCAGCTTTGGCCTTACGACTTTGGAAGCGCCGACCCACCGAGGGAGTCCCGATCGCCACTGCCTCAGCCACCCAGTACGCGAATCAATTCTCCGCGACGTCCGTCGTCAACCTGGGCATCTGTGGTGCGAATGGCTTCGGCGCGCGGCGCTGCCGTACGGCCCTCGGCGACCCGGGTGTAGACCGCCTTCATCGCTTCCACGTAGCGGATCACCGATTCGCGGGCGATCGGGTTGTTCGGGAAGGCCACCGTGACAGCGGTCTCCTTCTCCGTCCGGTTCACCCACATACCGACCTGGTAGGCCGATCGGGAGTCGCTGTAGACCTTGCCGTTCATCGCTTCCCACTGGGCGATGACCGCCGGGGACAGCGGCGGCAGTCCGGCATCCAGATACGACAGCATCGGAACTCCGGGCTCCGGAGTGCGCAGGCCGAGATCGGTACCCTCGGCGAGTTCGAACACCCGGTCGTGGGGCACGTCTTTGAGCGGCATGCCCGAATCGAACGCCGCCTGTGCCGCGCGTGCGGTCTCGCCGAATGACGCCACCGGAACGCTCATGGGCACCAGGCCGGTGAACCACCCTGTCGTCATGAACTCCGACGGGCCGTTACGCGTCGTGGTGGGCGTGATGATGTGGTAGGTGTCGATGCCCGTCAGCTCGCGCTCGGCGACTGCCGCACAGGCGAATACGCCGCCACTGAACCGGGCGCCGGCAGCCATGCAGGCCCGCTCGAACTTTTCGGCCTGCTGCGCGTCGAGCAGACGCACGGTCATCATGTCGCCGCTGCACGGCACCGAGAAGTCCCCCAGCGGTAGCGGGAAGCGCGGCATCGTTCCGTCGTTGTTCTGGAAGAACTCGACCCAGCCCTGCACCTCGGGAGTCTCCAGCGTCAACGCCGAGGTGAATTCGCGCTGACGCGCGCAGTAATCGCCGTAACTTCCCGCGGGCGGCAGCTGCAGCGGCGGCAAGCCGTCCACCAGTGCGGCGTACATCATGTGGATCTCCACCAGCACCAGGCCCATGAACATCGCGTCGGTGTGCACGTGATCGACGCTGATGTAGAAGGTGAAGTGGTCGTCGCGCTGAATGATGCCGAAATGGAAGCAATCCCAGGTCAGCGGATCGGGGGTGGCGAGCACGTGGTCGCGCCACTGCGCCGAGGTGGCCTCGCCGTGGTCGGTGGGGACCAGCTTGATGTCCTTGGGGCTACGCACAGTCCGTCGCTGGATGGAGTCGTCTTCGGCGAACTCGAACCAGCTGTGATACGTATCGTGGCGGCGCACATAGGAATTGATGACGTGGGTCATGGCCCGGATATCGCACTGACCCTGGATGTCCCAGGCCGGGATGTTCAGCCGCGCCATATCCGTGCCCTCGGCGACATGGTTGCGGTAACCACGGATGTGCTGATCCTGCTGATAGCTCACCGGGACGTCACTGACCGGGGCGTCCCGGACCTTGGCGAGAGTGGCTGGCGACGGATGCCAGGAGATCAGAACCCCCGGCTCGCCGTTCCAGTCATGGATTGCCTTGATTGCAACCAATTCACACTCCCTGTGCTTCCAGCGCCGTCGGAACTTCGTAATTTACGTCCGGCGAGTTGATCGGTGTGACGTACCTTTTCATTACTTCGCCACCGAAGCTGTTGCTGTGCCCGACTCCAGAGCGTTCTGGTTTGCGGCCAGTTCGTCGTACAACCGCTCCGCCAGACCACGCACCGTGGTGATGTCCGTGGATCCGATGCGGATCCCGGTTTCGGTCTCGATCTTGGTGCGCACTTCCAGGATCCCCAGGGAATCCAGGCCGTATTCGGCCAGCGGCCGGTCCGGATCCACCGACCGGCGCAGCACCAGGCTGATCTGGTCGGAGATCAGGCGACGCAGCCGGGCGTGCCAGTCCTCGAGCGGAAGATCCTGGAGTTCGGCCAGGAACGCGCTGGTACCGGCTTTGCTCGGGCCGATGGACGCGAATGCCTCTGCGAATTTGCTGGTCTGCGCGAAGGCGATCAGCCACGGGGCACCCGCCACGGGGGCATAGCCGGTGTAGGCGCGGCGGTGGCGCAACAGCGCGTCGAACGCGTAGGCGCCGTCCTCCGGGGCGATCGCCATGCTCGCGTCCTCGGCCATCGTCTGTCCCTTGCCGATCTCGGCCCACGCGCCCCACGCGATGGCACTGGCAGGCAGGCCTTGGGACCGGCGCCAGCGGGTGAAGCTGTCGACCCAGCTGTTGGCCGCCGCGTAGGCCCCCTGGCCGGGCGAACCGACCATGGCCGCCGCCGAGGAGAACGAGCAGAACCAGTCCAACTGGCCGTCGGCTCCTGCGTGTTGCACCGCCTCGTGGAGATTCCACGCGCCGCGGACCTTCGGCGCCCAGTCCCGGTCGATGAGCTCATCGGTGATGTTGCCCAACGTGGCGTCCTCGACCACAGCCGCGGCATGCAGGACTCCCCGCAACGCCAGGCCGGTGGCGGTGGCCGCCTCGACCAACCGCCGCGCCGTCTCCGGCTCGGCGATGTCGCCCCGCGACACCTCGACCTCGGTACCGCCCCGGCGGATGCGCTCGATGATGTCTTGGGCGTCGGCAGTGGGCGCGGACCGGCCGTTGAGGACGATCCGGCCCGCACCGCCGTCGGCCATCTGCTCGGCCAGGAACAGGCCGAGCCCGCCCAGACCGCCGGTGATGACGTAGGCCCCGTCGGGGCGCAGCACGGTGGCATTCTCCGGCGGGACGACCGCACTGCTGGTACCCGTGTGCGGGACGTCCAGGACGAGCTTGCCGGTGTGCTCGGCGGCGCCCATCACCCGGATCGCGGTGGCGCCCTCGCGCAGCGGGAAGTGGGTGGTCTCCGGGAGAGGCAGTGTGCCGTCCGCGATGTGCTCGAACACCGTCTGCATCAGCTTGCGGGTGTGTTCGGGATTGGTGAGCGTCAGCAGCGCGAGGTCCACCGCGTAGAACGACAGGTTGCGCCGGAACGGGTACAGCCCCATCTTGGTGTCGCCGTAGATATCGCGCTTGCCGATCTCGACGAACCGACCGCCGAAGGTCAGCAGTTCCAGCCCGGCCCGCTGAGCCGCACCCGGCAGCGAGTTGAGCACGATGTCCACCCCGTAGCCGTCGGTATCCCGACGGATCTGCTCGGCGAACTCGGTGCTGCGGGAATCGTAGACGTGCTCGATCCCCCAGTCGGACAACAGCTTCCGCTTCTCCGCGTTGCCCGCGGTGGCGTAGATCTCCGCGCCGGCAGCCTTGGCGATCGCGACCGCGGCCTGTCCCACACCACCGGTGGCGGAGTGGATGAGCACCTTGTCCTCGGCGGAGATCCGGGCCAGGTCATGCAGGCCGTACCAGGCGGTGGCGTGCGCGCTGGGCACCGCGGCCGCACTTGCGGCAGGCACGCCGTCGGGCAGCGTGACGGCCAGGGTGGCGTCACAGGTGACGTACGTGCTCCACGCTCCGTTGGCGGAGATGCCGGCGACGCGATCGCCGACCCGGTGCTCGGTGACTCCCGGGCCGACACCGGTGACGACACCGGCGAAATCGGCGCCGAGTTGCGGCAACCGCCCCTCGAAGCTCGGGTACCGGCCATAGGCCACCAGCACATCGGCGAAGTTGAGGTTGGACGCGCTGACCGAGACCTCGATCTGTCCGGGACCGGGCGCTACGCGGTCGAAGGCGGCGAGTTCCAGTGTCTGCAGGTCGCCCGGTACCCGGATCTGCAGCCGTACGCCGTCGCTCTCATGGTTGACGACGGTGGTGAGCCGTTCGTCGGCCTGCAGCGGGCTCTGATTGAGCCGTGCCACATACCAGTCACCGTCGCGCCACGCCGTTTCGTCTTCGTCGGAACCGGACAGCAGCTGGGCGGCCACCTGCTCGAGATCCGCGGCGTCATCGACATCGATCTGGGTGGCCCGCAGCCCGGGATGCTCCATCCCGATGACCCGCATCAGGCCACGCAACCCGGCCTGGTCGAGATTGGCCGCTTCGTCGGGGCGGACGGTCTGGGCGCTCTGGGTGACCACGAACAGCCGTACCGGCTCCCCCGCGATGTCAGGGAGTTCCCGCGCGATCCGCACCAGTGCACGCACGTAATCGGCACCGCGGGTTACAGATTGGGCATCGGCCGCACCAGCTGCGGGTCCGGTCACCACAACCACCCCGGCGTACGGGTCGGCGGAGAGCCGCTCCCGCAGAGTGGCGGCGTTGGCAGTGTGGTCGGCGTCCTGCGGCCACGCCAGGCTGAAGACCTCGGCGTGGCTCTGCGTCAGCTCGGCGGCCAACGATGCGCTCGCGGCCTGGGCACCGTCACCCAAATCGATCAGCAGCCAGCGGCCTGCTTCGACACTCTCGGTCTCGGGCAGTTCCTGCTGGCGCCAGTCGACGGTGAGGAGGCGCTCGTTGAGCACCCGGTCCTGGCGGCCGGCGGCCGAGGCCCCGGTACCGAGTTGCAGACCGGAAACCACGAGCAGCACCGCACCGTGCTCGTCGAGCACCTCGACATCGGCCTCCACCGCGGTGGCGGTGGCGCTGGTGACCGTGACGTAGCAGTAATGCGCGTTACGGGTGGAGGCGAACGCACGCAGCCGACGCACCCCCAGCGGCAGCATCAGCGTGCCGGTGGTGTCGGAATGCAGATCGGGATGCGCGCCGACCGCCTGGAAGCAGGCGTCCAGCAGTGCCGGGTGAATTCCGTAGGCACCTTGCTGGGACCGGATGGACCCCGGCAGCGAGACCTCGGCGAGCACGGTTGGGCTGGAATCGTTTTCGCCCGTGTTGGCCGCAACCAGTCCGGCGAACGCCTGCCCGTACTGAATGCCGCGGACGGCATACCAATCCCGCATCTCGTCGCCTTCGAAGCGCAGCGGATGCGCGGCGATCAGTTTGTCGATGTCATGGGACGAGGCGGCGGCGGTGTCGACGTCGCTGGTGTGCAGCGTCGCCGATGCCCGCCGGACCTGCTCACCCTCGGCGTAGGTCTCGATCAGGAGATCCACCACGCCGGGCGCCTTCACCTCGGCGACCACCGAGACCGGGGTCTCCTCTTCGAGGAGCAGCATGGCCTCGAAGGAGATGTCGCGGACCTCGGAATCTTCGCCGAGCACCGAACGTGCTGCCGCGAGGGCCATTTCACAATAGGCCGCACCGGGCAGCGCACCCACGTTGTGCACCTGGTGGTCGCCGAGCCACGGCTGGGTGGCGGTGCCGATGTCGGCCTGCCAGACGTGGCGCTCCGGCTCTTCGGGCAGCCGCACGTGGGCACCCAGCAGCGGGTGGACGGCGACGGTGGCGCCGCCGGTGGCCTGCTCCTGGTTGTCGCGGGTGAGCATCAGCGGAATGTTGTTCCACGTGGGCAGCGGGGCGTCGACGAGGCGCCCGTCCGGGTAGAGCGTGGAGAAATCCACCGCGGCGCCCGCGGCGTGCAGGTCGGCCAGGAAGCCGCGCAGACCGCTGGGCAGTTCCTGCTCGCGGCGCAGGGCGGCCAGTGCCACCATCGAGATGTCGAGCCCGCGCGCCGTCTGTTCGACGGCGTAGGTCAACAGCGGATGCGGTGACAGCTCACCGAAGACGCGGTAGCCGTCCTCGAGCGCGGCCTGGACCGCGGCGGCGAACCGAACGGTGTGACGGAGGTTGTCGGCCCAGTAGTAGGCGTCGTAGTCGGCCGGGTCGCGCGGGTCGTACAGGGTGGCCGAGTAATACGGGACCGTCGGCTCCATGGGCTCCAGGTCGTCGAGCACCTCGGTGAGCTCGTCGAGGATAGGGTCCACCTGCGGTGAGTGCGACGCGACCTCGACGGCCACCTCACGTGCCATGATCCCGCGCGACTCCCAGTGGTCGATGAGTTCGCGGATCGAGTCCGTGGCGCCACCGACAACGGTGGACTGCGGCGAGGACACCACTGCGAGCACGACGTCTCGCACGCCGCGGGCGGCCAGCTCGGAGAGCACCTGCTTGGCCGGCAGTTCGACCGAGGCCATGGCACCGGATCCGGCGATGGTCGCCATCAGTTTCGAGCGGCGGCTGATGACCTTCACACCGTCTTCGAGCGACAGCGCGCCGGAGACCACCGCTGCGGCGGCCTCGCCCATCGAGTGCCCGATGACGGCGCCGGGGGTGACCCCGTGTGCCTTCATGGTCTCGGCCAGCGCCACCTGCATGGCGAAGATCGTGGGTTGGACCCGGTCCATGCCGGTGACCTTTTCGGCGGCCGTCATCGCGTCGGTGACCGAGAATCCGGACTCGCGCATGATCAGCGGTTCGAGTTCGGCGATGATGGCGGCGAACACCGGCTCCGAGGCCATCGCCGCGGTGCCCATTTCGGCCCACTGCGACCCGTGGCCGGAGAACACCCACACCGGGCCACGGTCGTCCTGACCCACGGCAGCCTGATACGGGGTGTCTCCGTCGGCGACCTCACGGAGCGCCTTGATGAGTTCCTCGTGGTTGGCGGCCAGCACGGCGGTGCGCACCGTGCGGTGCGACCGTCGCCGCGCCAACGTGTACGCCAGATCCTCGAGTTCGAGATCGGTGGCCCTGGCGTTTCCGTACGCCCGCTCCGAAACCCAGTCCGCCAGCCGGCCCGCGGTGCGGCGCAGCTCGTCGGCCGAGGTGGCAGACAGCGCGAACAGCAGGGTGGAGGGCGCTTCGAACCCGGTATCGGTGTCGCCGGAGACGATGCGTGGTGCCAGGTCTGTCGGTGCCTGTTCGAGAACGGCATGGACGTTGGTGCCGGACAGCCCGTAGGCCGAGACGGCGGCCCGGCGTGGGCCTTCACCGTCGCCCGGGAACGGGACCGCGGTCTGCGCGACGAACAGCTCGGTCTTGATCTTGGCCATCTCGTCGGGCAGCTGGTGGAAGTGCAGGTTCTGCGGGACCACACCGTGCTGCAGCGACAGGATGGCCTTCATCATGCCGACGGCGCCGGATGCGGACTGGCCGTGCCCGAAGTTCGTCTTGGCCGATCCCAGTGCGACAGGACCGGCGGTGCCGTAGACATCGGCGATGCTGGCGTACTCGATCGGGTCGCCCACGGGGGTTCCCGTGCCGTGCGCCTCGACCATCCGCACCGTGGTGGGGTCGATTCCGCCGGACTTCAGCGCCGTGCGGTACACGTCGGTCTGCGCACGACGCGAAGGCGTGGCGATGTTGACGGTGTGGCCGTCCTGGTTGGAGGCGGTGCCCCGGATGATCCCGAGGATGCGGTCGCCGTCGCGCTCCGCGTCGTCGAGGCGCTTCAGGAAGAACATGACGCTGGCCTCGCCGGAGACGAAGCCGTCGGCGTCGACGTCGAACGCGTGGCACTTGCCCGTGGGCGACAGCATGCCCTGAGCGGAGCCAGAGGCCATCTTGCGGGGCTCCAGCATGATCGAGACGCCACCGGCCAGGCCGAGGTCGCTCTCGCCGTCGTGGAGGCTGCGGCACGCCATGTGGATCGCCAGCAGGCTCGACGAGCACGCCGAATCCACGGTGTAGGCGGGGCCGTGCACGCCCAGGTGGTAGGCGATCCGGCCCGACGCCAGGCTGAAGTTGTTTCCGGTGAAGCCGTACGGGCCCTCGACTGCGTGCGCGTCGGCGGCCAGCAGCTGGTAGTCCCCGTGGGTCATCCCGACGAAGACGCCGGCGCGCGACTCGGCCAACGTGGCGGGATCGACACCCGCGTGTTCCACCGCTTCCCAGGCCGTCTCGAGCAGAAGGCGCTGCTGCGGGTCGATCGCAACGGCTTCGCGCTCGTTGATGCCGAAGAAGTCGGCGTCGAAGCCGGCGATGTCGTCGAGGAACGCGCCCCACTTCGATACGGACCGACCGGGCACCCCGGGTTCGGGGTCGTAGTACTCTTCGGCGTCCCATCGTTCCAGCGGGACCGTCGTGACGTGGTCGTCGCCCCGCATCAGCGCTTCCCACAGGCGCTGCGGCGAGTCGATCCCGCCCGGTAACCGGCAAGCCATGCCGATGACCGCAACGGGAGTGACTGATGCCTCTACCACGTATTCCAACCTCTTCCGCACTTGAACCGGAAGCCTGAACCGAATGAAGGACGCGTGGCACCCCCGTGTTCCACGAATCCCTCTTTTGTTCGGCCGCTTCTCCCTTAGCTATACCTGATATTTTCCTGAGTTTGGCGTGTGAGCCGGTAGCTTAGCCGCTCCTACTGACGTCCGTGCAAAATATCGAGCAAAGTCGTCACGCTGTTTGTCGATTCAAGTTCTGCGGCCGGAACACTACACGAGGCGCCTTCCGATTGCTGAATCAAAGACCTGACGGAGCCGACCTGGGAGGATCCTGAAAATTTACGTCTTCGATATATCCTTTGTCTTGACATGACTAGTGATTGAATTCGCTGCATATATTTCTAGCAAATTTGTAAGCAACACAGTGGTGCAAACACACCGACATCGCGATTATGACTCGATGACGCCACAATGTGGCATCTACCTTCTGCCTACCACCGTTGTCGCAGGGGAAATAGGGAAAGGCGCAAGCCGACCGTCGAAGCAACCGTCAGCGAGCAGGGGCTCACACCACCAGGCCGCCTCCGCAGCATTCACAGACTCCCATACACGGCAACCGCGCCGACAATAACGACAAATCGGGGGCCCCGGGCCACTGGCAAACTATGCCTCGTCGCGAGCCGAGCTCAGGAAATTCTCAGCGATTCGGTCACGCAGCACATGAATTACGCTGTGCGACAGAGCTTTTGAATGACAATCCGCGTAGTCGGCCGTCGGCCGGTCCAGTTCGGCCGGTGCCGTTGGACACGTGGGCGAAAACCGGGCCGGCAATCCGGCCCCTCGCCCAACCCGGCTAACATCGAGCTAACCTGCGACGGGCTCAGACTCCAGCGGGAAAGACGCACCGAAACCTGAGACCGGGCGGTACCCCCTGGCCCTCGCCGACGCGGCGCCGCGCCGCACCATTGCCGCCGTGGCCACGAATCCTGCCTGGTCAGCAGCGATGAACGGCGTCAGTAAGCGGTTGTGGACGAAGCTGAACGCCAGACCGGTCTGCGGCACCGCCCACCCGAGGGAACCACCGAGGCCGACATGGCCGAAACCCGGCATAACACCAGGTAGCGGCAACGCGTGGTAACCCAGGTGGAACGACATCGGCATGAAAACGCTACGGTCAGGCCGCAAGCTGGGCCGCCCCACCAGCGAGGCCGCCAGATCGGCGGACAGGAAACGGGTGCCCTCCACCTCCCCGCCGTTGGCAATCGCGCCGTACATTCGGGCCAGACCGCGCGCCGTCGTCACCGCATTGGCCGACGGAATCTCCGCATCCAGCAGCGGAGCCTCGCCCTGCACCATGCCTTTCATCCCCGGGAAATACATCGCGCCGAAGATCGCGGACCGCTGGATCGCCGCCAACCGGGGCGCGACCGCGTTGAACAGTGGGTTCTGGAAGTTCATCTGCGGGCCGATGATCTGCGAGTACCGGGTCCGCGAGCCCGCAGGCGGCCGACCGAGGTGCAGTCCGTCGGTGTCGAGTGGCGCGGCCAGCTCCTGGCGGATCAAGGCACGCATCCCCAGTCCGGTAACCGACCGCGCCAGACCTGACAACAACCACCCGTAGGTCAGTGCGTGGTAGGCGGGCTTACCCCGCAGTGATGACGCAGGCGCGGCCGCCATCTTCTCTTCCATCCGCACGTGGTCGAGCAGATCGGTCTTGGTGAGGCCGTTGAGCTGGGAAAGGCCGGCGCGGTGCGCCATCAGCTCGCGGACGGTGATGTCGGCCTTTCCGTTGACGCCGAACTCGGTCCAGTACTCCGCGACCGGGGCGTCGTAGTCGATCAGACCACGATCCACCAGGCGATGGATGACGGTGGACGCCATGCCCTTGGTCGCCGAGAACACCATCGCACCGGTGTCAGCGGTCCAGGGCACCCGGCCACGCCGGTCGGACCACCCGGTCCAGACGTCGACCACCGGCTCACCGTGGAGGTACACCGCCAGTGCACCGCCACCGAACCGACGACCGGGAAACAGGCTGGCGAAGCTGCGTACCGCACAGGCGAAATTGGGATCCGCCGCGCCGTGGACGCCACGCGGAAGCGCTGCACTGCGCTCCCGGACAGTTGCTTGGGTCACATTGTTGAATTTACCCATGGGATGGCTGCCTGCGGTACGCAGGTTACCGCTCTGTTATGGAGATGGTGCGGGACCAGCTGCTGCGGCGTCGAGAATCTGCTGGGCCGCGAGCGCGGGCGTCAGCTCGCCCTGCCGGACCTGCTCTTCGATGCCGGCCTTGAGCTGCCGGACCGCGGGATGGGACAACACCCGGTCGAGCACGGTGTCACGGACCAACGACCAGGTCCAGTCGACCTGTTGGGTGCGCCTGCGCGCCTCGAACTCCCCGGCCTCGGTGAGCACCCGCCGATGTTTTTCCACGGTCTCCCACAGCTCGGTGAGACCGGTGCCTTCGAGTGCACTCATGGTCAGCACCGGCGGCAGCCACGCCGTCTCGCGCGGATAGATGAGCCGGATGGCGCCTGCGAGTTCCCGGGCGGCCTTCTTGGCTTCGATTTCATGCTTACCGTCGGCCTTGTTGACCACGACGATATCGGCGAGTTCGAGCACGCCCTTCTTGATGCCCTGCAGCTGGTCTCCCGTGCGGGCCAGCGTCAGGAACACGAAGGTGTCCACCATGTTGGACACCGCCACCTCGGACTGACCGACCCCGACGGTTTCGACCAGGATGACGTCAAAACCGGCAGCCTCCAGCAGCACGATCGTCTCCCGGGTGGCCCTGGCCACCCCGCCCAGGGTGCCCGATGTCGGCGACGGCCGGATATAGGCGCATGCATGTACCGCGAGCCTGGCCATCCTGGTCTTGTCGCCGAGAATCGACCCGCCGGTGCGGGTCGAGGACGGGTCGACGGCCAGCACCGCCACCCGATGGCCCTGGTCGATGAGATGCATGCCGAGCGCCTCGATCGACGTGGACTTGCCGACGCCGGGGACGCCGGTGATACCCACATGCATGGCGTTCCCGGCCGCCGGCATCACTTCGAGCAGCAGCTCCTGCGCCCGAGCGCGGTGATCGGCACGAGTGGACTCGACGAGCGTGATGGCCCGCGCCAACGCCGACCGGTCGCCTTGGCGCAGAGCCGTGGCCAATTCGGGAATGGAGTAATCAGCTGAGACGGCCATCTAGCTCAGGTCATACCCCAACCGCTCGGCGAGCTTGTTCAGCAGGCCGATCGCGGCGTCGGCGATGACGGTTCCGGGCGGGAAGATCGCGGTGGCGCCCGCTTCGTAGAGCTCGGCGAAATCACCCGGCGGGATCACGCCCCCGACCACGACCATGATGTCGGGACGGTTGGCCTCGGCCAGCGCGTCGCGCAGCGCGGGCACCAGGGTCAGGTGACCGGCCGCCAGCGAGGACACCCCGACGACGTGCACGTCGTTGTCCGCCGCCTGGCGCGCCACTTCGTCCGGTGTCGAGAACAGTGAACCGACGTCGACGTCGAAGCCGATGTCGGCGAACGCCGTCGCGATCACCTTCTGCCCGCGGTCGTGACCGTCCTGCCCCATCTTCGCGACCAGGATGCGGGGCCTGCGCCCGTCGGCCTCGGCGAACTTCTCGACCAACGCCGTCGCTGCTTGCACGTTGCTGACTTTGCCCACCTCGTCTCGGTACACACCGGAGATGGTGCGGATCTCGGCCTGATGGCGTCCGTAGACCTTCTCCAGAGCATCGGAGATCTCACCGACGGTGGCCTTCGCCCTGGCGGCGCTGATCGCCAGCGCCATCAGGTTGTTGCCGAGGCCGTCTTCGCCGGAAGCTTCGTGAACGCCTGCGGCCCTGGTCAATTCGGCCAAGGCGGCTTGCGTTGCAGCTTCGTCGCGG
This sequence comes from Mycobacterium sp., assembly GCA_040512325.1. Lineage (GTDB taxonomy): Bacteria > Actinomycetota > Actinomycetes > Mycobacteriales > Mycobacteriaceae > Mycobacterium. The sequence continues at coordinate 36,048 of JBEVFK010000027.1, forward strand.
TCGGCGCGGAGCTGCGCGAGCTTGGCGAGCTGCTCGGTGCGGACGCGGCTGTTCTCGACCTTGTAGACCTCGATCTCGTGGTCTTCGTCCACCTGGTACTTGTTGATGCCGATCACCGGCTGCGCGCCGGAGTCGATGCGGGCCTGAGTGCGGGCGGCGGCCTCCTCGATGCGCAGTTTCGGGATGCCGTCGTCGATCGCCTGGGCCATGCCGCCGTGTTCGGCGACCTCGATGATGTGGGCGCGGGCGCGCTCGGCGAGCTGGTGGGTCAGCCACTCGACGTAATAGGAGCCGCCCCACGGATCGATCGGACGGGTGGTCCCCGACTCCTGCTGCAGCAGCAACTGGGTGTTGCGGGCGATCCGCGCCGAGAAATCGGTGGGCAGCGCCAGGGCCTCGTCGAGAGCATTGGTGTGCAGCGACTGCGTGTGGCCCTGCGTGGCGGCCATGGCCTCGATGCAGGTGCGGGCGACGTTGTTGAACGGGTCCTGCGCGGTCAACGACCACCCGGAGGTCTGTGAATGGGTGCGCAGTGACAGCGACTTGTCACTCTTGGGATCGAACCCGGCCACCAGCTCGGCCCACAGCAGCCGTCCGGCGCGCAGCTTGGCCACCTCCATGAAGAAGTTCATGCCGATGCCCCAGAAGAACGACAGCCGCGGCGCGAACTTGTCGATGGACAGGCCGGCGTCCAGGCCCGCCTTGAGGTACTCGACACCGTCGGCCAGCGTGTACGCGAGCTCCAGATCGGCAGTGGCACCGGCTTCTTGGATGTGATAGCCCGAGATGGAGATCGAGTTGTACTTGGGCATCTTGATGCTGGTGTAGCCGAAGATGTCCGAGATGATCCGCATCGACGCCTTGGGCGGATAGATGTAGGTGTTGCGGACCATGAACTCTTTGAGGATGTCGTTCTGGATGGTCCCGGCGAGCTTCTCCGGCGGCACCCCCTGTTCCTCGGCCGCCGCCACGTACAGCGCCAGGATCGGCAGCACGGCAGCGTTCATGGTCATCGACACCGACACCGCCGACAGGTCGATGCCGTCGAACAACTGCCGCATGTCCAAGATGGAATCGATTGCCACACCGGCCATTCCGACGTCGCCCGCAACCCGCGGGTGGTCGGAGTCGTAACCGCGGTGAGTGGCCAGGTCGAAGGCCACCGACAACCCCTTCTGACCGGCGGCCAGATTACGGCGATAGAACGCATTGGATTCCGCGGCCGTGGAGAAACCGGCGTACTGCCGGATGGTCCACGGCTGATTGACATACATCGTGGGGTACGGACCGCGGACGAACGGTGGCGCGCCGGGGAAGCTGTTGAGCGGGTAACCCGCCTGCTCCACCTCGGCACGATCGGCCGCGACGTACACCGGTTTGACGTCGATACCCTCCGGCGTCGCCCACGTCAGCTGCTCTGCGGTGTACCCGTGTGCGGCCGCGGCGGTGGCCACCAGGTCGTCGACACCGGCGGGCGTCGCAGGTGCGCCCGTCCCGTCGCCGCGCAGTGGTACCTGCGCAAAACTGGCGATTCCAGAATCAGTGGTGCTCGTCATCGTCAGGCCCCCAACCGGGTGAGAAGTGCCGAAAGCGCTTCGACCGCATCGATTTTCGCGGTCAGATAGTCGTCAGGACGGTGGGTGGCGTCACCCACCGCTTTTTCCGGGCCCGCAAGACAGACATGTTCGACCATCGCGACATGCGCCGCCTCGACCACCTCGGAGACTTCCGAGCCGTACCGGGCGTCGGTGCCGCAGATCACCGCCACGGTGGGCGAACCGGCGTCGGTGACGGCCTTGGCCACCCCCGCGGCGTCGACCGTGCCGGGGTTGACGGTCTCGATACCGCCGGAGGCCAACAGGTTTGCCACGAAACTGGTGCGGATGTTGTGCTCGGCCAACGGCCCGAGCGGCAACAGCAGCACCCGCGGGCGCCGGCCCTGCTTGTCGAGATACGCATCGGACCGATCCCGGAGTTCTTCGAAACCGGCGGCGTAGCGCCGGACACCCGGCGGCGACGCGGCTCCCGACTCCCCCGTCACCAACGGCGCCTCGCCGAGGTTGGGGAACTCGTTGATTCCGGTGAGTGAGGTGCGCCGGTGGGCGATGTCGTCTTGCCGGCGGGCCGCGACCTCACCGATCTGCGCCACCAGGTAGTCCTTGGACGCTTCGAACCCGCCCCGGGCTTCCAGCTCCTGGAAGTGTGACCACGCCTGCTGGGCGAGGTTCTCGGTGAGATCCTCCACGAACCACGAACCGGCGGCCGGATCCATGACCCGGCCCAGGTGTGACTCCTCGAGGAGCAACAGCTGGGTGTTGCGGGCGATGCGCCGCGAGAAGCTGGGCGCCACGCCGGCCGCGCCGCCGGGAATCACCGCGTCGAACGTCTGCACCAGGACGGTATCGGCCCCGCCCACACCGGCACCGAAGGCAGCCAAGGTGCAGCGGAGCATGTTCACCCAGGGGTCGCGCTGCGCCATCATGGCCAGCGAGGTGACCGCGTGCACCGTGGCCGCACCCGCGTCCGGGGCGCCGGCCACCTCGGCCACCCGCGCCCACAGCTGGCGGGCCACCCGGAATTTCGCGATGGTCATGAACTGGTCATCGTCGGCGGCGAAGCGGAAACTGATCTGCCGCAGCGCATCCGGCACCGACAGTCCGCCGGCGACAAGGGTTCGGGTGTACTCGACGGCGGCGGCGACGGCACCGGCCAGCTCCCACGCGGCGTTGGCACCGAGGCCGTGCAGTGCCGACCCGTCGACGGTGATGGCCCGCACACCGCCTCGATAGTCGGTCAACCCCGCCGCCACCGAGACCACGTCACCGAGTGCCGGTGCCTGCGCACCGGTCAGCGCCGCGGTCAGCGGGTCGGCGCCCAGGTCGATCGACAACGAGGGCCGCTGGTCCTCGGGCAGCGCCGCCACCAGTGTCGTCAGCGCGTCCGCCGTTGCGGTGAAATCAACACTCGTCTCGACGACCACCGGCACCAGTTCGAGGAACACTCCCTCGAGCAGCCGATCCAGTTCGCCGACCGGCACTCCGCCGGTGCCGACCCGCAGCAACAGGGCGCTGACGCCGTCGGTCAACGCGCCCAGGACCGCCGAGTTGCCCTCCTCGACACCCTGGCCGTTCAGCGGGAACGACTCGAGAACCTTCCAGCCCGACAACACGTCGCGAGTGGCATCGCCGCCGCGGGTGTAGGGCCAGTGCCCCGGCAACGCGTGCTCGGGGCGGTCGTCGAGCGCGGTGTAGAGCGCCCGGATCGGAAAACCCTCATAGGTGGGCGTCTCGAGCAACTGCTCGGGCTCGGCGGGCAAGTCAGCGACGTCGCGGCGGGTGCTCTTCGCCAATACGGCCGCGACTCCCTGGCGCCACCGCTGACGCGAATCTTCCAGCGCAGCGGAACCCGCATTCACAACTGAGGCCTCATGGGACACCGGCAGCTCCTGACGATCACGGTGCGGAGGCGACGGACACAGTGGTCCGCCACTCGAACCAACAGGCTAAATGATAGAGATCACGCACCCTGACCCACCTGCCCGTCCCACACACCGAAACACCCACCGGCCGGGAGGTGCTGTTCATCAACAGCCCGTAGGCTTGTTTGCCGTGGCCAACTCGATTTCCCGCACCGTGCGCAGTGTGCGGTCCGCGGTGATCGCCACGGCCCGTCAAGTCCCCCGCCGCCGGATCGTCGTCACGGCGATCACGGCTGTGATCCTCGTCGCAGTAGCTCTGCTGGTTCCCCTGCCGACCGCCGTCCAGCTGCGCGACTGGGCGACGTCGCTGGGAGTCTGGTTTCCGCTGGCCTTCCTTGGCGCCCACATCGTGGTGACGGTGTTCCCGTTCCCGCGAACGGCGTTCACGCTGGCGGCCGGGTTGCTGTTCGGTCCGCTGGTCGGCATCACCATCGCGGTCATCGCCAGCACGGTCAGCGCGCTGCTGGCGGTGATCCTGGTCCGTGCGGTCGGCTGGCAGTTGAACCGGCTGGTCAGCCATCCGACCGTCGATTCGCTGGACGCCCGGCTGCGTCGCCGGGGGTGGCCGGCGATCCTGTCGCTCCGGATGATCCCGGCGGTGCCGTTCTCGGTGCTCAATTACGCCGCCGGCGCCTCGGCGGTCCGGCTACTGCCCTACACCCTGGCGACACTGTTCGGACTGCTGCCGGGCACGGTGGCGGTGGTGGTGCTCGGCGATGCACTCACCGGCAATGTGAACCCACTGCTGGTGCTGGTGTCGCTGTGCACCGCGAGCCTGGGCGTGGCTGGACTGATCTACGAGATGCGCCACCACCGGCGCCACCCCAAACCGGCGGCGCCGACCGATGCGGAGAGCACCGGCGAGCCGGCGACTACCGGTTGACCCGCGGGCTCTTGCCCGCCAGCACGCCGTAGACGGCGAGCAAGGCCGTTGCCGACGCGAAGTTGCGCCCGAAATCACGGACCCGGATGTGCGCGCCCACCGCGAGTGTGAAGTACAGCGTCAGCATGCCCGCGGTGAATCGGGCCAGTGCGGGTGTCCGCCAGACCGAGGCCAGTCCGACGGCCGATGCCGCCTTGACCACCGGGAGCACCGTCCAATACCGCCGGGGCAGCTCCACATCCTCGAGGCACTGTCCGACGAACCGGACGGGACCGACACACAACGCCGCGTCCACCGCCTGCACAGCGGCCAACGCCGTGTAGGTCTGCGGGGTGGTCGGTGTCTTCACGAGTCCGTCGACCCGTGTCGGGCCTGCCGTTCGTAATCTCCCTGCTGCTGGGTCAGCGGCGGGTACTGCATGGGTGCGTCGAGCGCCAGCCCGGCAGCGGGATCACGAGCGTCGGCCTCGGCCTTGGCGACGGCTTCGACGATGCCCGGATCGGTGGCGGTGGAGAACCATTCGGCGACCTCGTCGGAGTCGTCTTCCGGCTTGGGCAGATCAGTGTCGACCGGTGACGGTGTGTAGCGGTAGACACCGTCTTCTCCCGGTGCGCCCAGCATCTTGGTGAAGCCCTCCAACGCCGAACCGAAATCGCTGGGCACGATCCAGACCTTGCTGGCCTGACCATTGGCCATCAGCGGCAACGTCTGCAGGTACTGATAGGCCAGCAGTTCGGGGGTGGGTCTGCCTGCCTTGATCGCGGCGAAGGTCTTCTCGATGGCCTTGGCCTCGCCCTGGGCGTTCAGATATGCCGCGGCGCGTTCGCCGCGGGCGCGCAGGATCCGGGACTGCCGGTCGCCTTCGGCGGCCAGAATGGCCGCTTGCTTGGCGCCCTCGGCGGCCAGGATCTGCGACTGCTTCTGGCCTTCGGCCTGGGTGATCGACGACTGGCGGACACCCTCGGCGGTCAGGATCATCGCCCGCTTCTCACGGTCGGCCTTCATCTGCTTTTCCATCGACTCCTGCACCGACGGCGGCGGATCGATCGAGCGCAACTCCACCCGCGCCACCCGCAGACCCCATTTGCCGGTCGCTTCGTCGAGGACGCCGCGGAGCTGGCCGTTGATGGAGTCGCGGGAGGTCAGCGTCTGCTCGAGGGTCATACCGCCGACCACGTTGCGCAGCGTCGTGGTGGTGAGCTGTTCGACGCCGACGATGTAGTTGCTGATGGCGTACACCGCCGCCTGTGGGTTGGTGACCTGGAAATACACCACCGTGTCGATGTTCAGCGTGAGGTTGTCCTCGGTGATCACCGGCTGCGGCGGGAAGGAGACCACCCGCTCGCGCAGGTCGACCTTGGCCCGGATCCGGTCGATGAACGGGATCAGCAGGGTGAGCTGGCCCGAGACCGTCTTGCTGTAGCGCCCGAGCCGTTCGATCACCGCCGCCTCGGCCTGGGGAACCAGTGCCACCGATTTGGCCACGATGATGATGGCCAACACCACCAGGACCGCTAGCAGCACCAGGCCGGCAATCGCACCGTCCATAACGGGGTCTCCTTAAGAGTTCAGGCGTTTTTCCAGACAACAGCCGTGGCGCCGTCGATTTTCATCACCGTCACCTGGTCGCCGGGTTCGTACACATCGTGGTCGTTCAGCGGGCGGGCCGTCCAGACCTCACCGTCGAGCTTCACCTGGCCCGCATGCTGGCTGATCCGGTCGAGCACCAACGCGGACTTGCCCTCGAGCGCTGCCATCCCCGATTCCAGCGCCGGGCCCGAGGTGAACCGCTTCCGGAGAGCGGGCCGCACCAGCGCCAGCAACAGCACCGACACCACCAGGAAGACCACACCGTCGGCCCAGATCGGCCAGTCGAACAGCGCGGCGCCACCGGCCGCGGCCAGCGCGCCGCCGCCGAGCATCAACAAGAACAAGTCGCCGGTCAACGCTTCGGCACCGGCGAGCCCCAGAGCGACGATGAGCCAGATCAGGGCCGCGGGCATGCCGCAAGGGTAACGCGCCGCGCCGACGATTCCGGGTTCTCGCCGATGATCTGTGTGCCGGTGCACCACGACGGGGAACCGGGCGACACCGCGGCGTCGCTTGCGAGCCGCGGCCAGCCACTGCGGCAGTGAACTATTACACTGCGAGGATCATGTGGTGCCCTAGTGCTTCTCTCTCAATTTGGGCCAACGCCTGGCTCGCAGGCAAGGCTGCACCCGACGACGTCCTGGATGCGTTATCTCAGTGGGCACCAACGCATTCAGTGACGGCGTATGACGCGGCGGCGGCCACCAATACCGGTCTGCCCTGGCCTGATGTCAACGATGCGGGCGCGGTGTCGCTGTTGCAGACGCTGCGCACCGCCGCGGGCAGTCGCTCTGCGCCGCAACCGTCGATGAGTGTGTTGCTACCCGTGCCCGGCGATGTGCGCGGCCTGCCCGCGGGCACCACCTTTCAACGGGATGCGCTCGAAGCCGGTGAGGCGCTGGTGGTGATGTCGGAGCGGGGCGCTCCGGTGGGCCTGGTTCCCGATTTCGAGTACGACGACGCGCAGGACAGCGATTTCGCCGACGACGAGGACGACGACGTGCCCGAACTGCGGCGGTTGGCGTGGACGGTGTACTCCCTGCCCGTCACGCCGGTCGCGGTCTACATCGACCTCGGCGAGGCCGAGTACGAACTGCGTTCTGCGGTACGCGCGGCCGCGGACGCACTCACCGCGCTCCGGGCGGGTGGCAGCGGTCTGGATGTCGACGATCCGCGTGGCATGGTGGAACAGGTCCTGGAATCCGGCGGCCACCACCTTGCCCCCGATCACGCACCGGCACGCGCCCTTCGGGTCCTGGAGAACGCCGCGCATGTGGACGCCATCATCACGGTCAGTGCCGGTCTGATGCCGATCTCGACGCAGTCCTCGTCAGAGGTCCAGATCGCCAGCAACGCGCTGCGCCCGCTGGATCAGGTGGTGCGGTCGGCGCGATTGGCGGCCGTCAGCGCGATCCTGCATTCGGCCTGGGAGCATTGACCGGCACACAGTCCGGCGTGCACAGCGCGCCGTTGACCGTACACCCGTAGCCGGGAACAGGTTGGGCCCCAACAACTCTGGCGGGCCGACGGTCTTCGCGTAGCTCGTCGACCAGATCGAGAGCCAACCGGGCGAAGCGCCGCTGAGCGTTCGGAGTGGCCGCCCGCGCGTAGGCGATACCGGCGGCGTCGGCCTCGTCTTTCAGTTCGCTGTCCAGATCCCACACCACTTCGATGTGGTCGGCGACGAAGCCGACCGGGCACACGATCACCGCTTCGGCGCCGCCGTCGACGAGGGCGGCGAGGTGATCGGAGACGTCGGGTTCCAGCCACGGCACCTGCGGCGGACCGGACCGCGACTGCCACACCTGGTCGTAGTCGGCGTAACCGGCGGCCTCGGCCACCAGCGCCGAGGTGTACTGAACCTGCCTGCGATACAGGTCGGGCCCGCAGAAGGACGCCGCGCGCATCGGGATCGAGTGCGCGGTGAAGACCAGTCGGGCCGAACTCCGTACCTCTTCGGGCAGGGTGGCCGCCGCCGCACCGATCGCCTCGGCGAACATCTCGATCAGCAGCGGATGGTCGAAGTACTGACGCAACTTCACCAGTTCGGGCGCACCGGCGCCGACGGCAGCCCGCGCCCTGGCGATGTCCTCCTGGTACTGGGTGCAGCCCGAGTAGCCGCCCCAGGCCGAGGTGGTGAACACCGCCGCGCGCTGGATTCCGTCGGATTGCATTGCCGCAACGGCGTCTTCGACGTAGGGCTCCCAGTTGCGGTTGCCGAAGTAGACGGGAAGCGACTCCCCCCGGTCGGCCAGTTCGGCCCGGATCTGCTCGATGACCGCACGGTTGATCCCGTTGATCGGCGACACACCGCCGAAGTGCAGGTAGTGCTCGGCGACGGCATCCAGGCGCTCCGGCGGGATACCCCGGCCGCGGGTGACGTTCTCCAGGAACGGCCGCACCTGCTCCGGGCCTTCGGGTCCCCCGAACGACAGGAGCAGCAGCGCGTCAAAGTCCATCGGCTAGAGCAACTGCGTGCTGGCGCCGCCGTCGGCGTAGACGATGGTGCCGGTGGTGGCGGGCAGCCAGTCCGAAATCAGGGCACAGACCGTCTTGGCCACGGGCGTCGGGTCTTTCATGTTCCAGCCCAGCGGAGCCCGCTGGTCCCAGCCCTCTTCTAGGAGCTTGATCTGGTCGCCGGCGTCGGCGCCCAGGGCACCTCCGACGATCGCACTCATCGCCAGGGTCCGGATGGGGCCTGCAGCAACAAGATTGGACCGCACGCCGAACTGGCCGGCCTCACGGGCGACGAACCGGTTCACCGACTCCAGGGCGCTCTTGGCCACTGTCATCCAGTTGTAGGCCGGCATCGCGCGGGTGGGATCGAAGTCCATCCCCACGATGCCACCGCCCGAATTCATGATGGGCAGTACGGCTTTGGCCAGAGACGCGTACGAGTAGGCGGAGATGTGGATGCCCTTGGCGACGTCTTCGTACGGCGCGTCGAAGAACGGGTTGATGCCCATCCCGGTCTGCGGCATGAAGCCGATCGAGTGCACCACACCGTCGAGCTTGTTGCCCTCGCCGATCACCTCGGTGACCCGGGCGGCCAGGGTCGACAGGTGCTCGGAGTTCTGCACGTCCAGTTCCAGCAGCGGTGCCGGATTCGGCAACCGGTCGGCGATGCGCTGGATGAGCTTCAGCCGGTCGAAACCGGTGAGCACCAGTTCGGCGCCCGCCTCCTGTGCCACCTTGGCGATGTGGAATGCGATCGACGAGTCGGTGATGATTCCCGTGACGAGAATGCGCTTGCCTTCGAGAAGTCCTGCCATTGAATTGTCCTTTACTCGTGACGAAAAATGCTCAGTGGCCCATACCCATGCCGCCGTCGACAGGGATCACCGCACCCGCGATGTAGCCCGCGTCCTCGGAGGCCAGGAAGCTGACCGCGCCCGCTACATCCGCGGCGGCGCCGACCCGTTTCGCCGGAATGAACTCCAGTGCCCCCGTCTGGATCCGCTCATCAAGCGAACGGGTCATCTCGGTGTCGATGTAGCCGGGCGCCACCACATTCGCGGTGACCCCCGCCTTGGACAGCTCCCGGGAGATCGAGCGGGCCATGCCGATCAGCCCGGCCTTGGCGGCCGCGTAGTTGGCCTGGTTACCGATGCCCCATGAACCGGACACCGAGCCGATGAAGATGATCCGGCCGAACCGCTTGCGCTGCATGCTGCGCGACGCGCGCTGCGCCACCCGGAACGCGCCGGTGAGGTTCGCGTTGATGACGTTCTCGAATCTCTCCTCGGTCATCCGGATCAGGAACGCGTCCTGGGATATGCCGGCATTGGACACCAGCACCTCGACCGGACCCTGATGCTCCTCGACCGCGGTGAACGCGCGGTCGACGGCCTCGTTGTCGGTGACATCACACACGACGCCGAACAGCCCCTCGGGAGCGCCGGAACCGCGGTGGGTGACGGCGACCTTGTGGCCGTCGGCGGCCAGCCGTTGTGCGATCGCCAGGCCGATACCGCGGTTACCACCGGTTACCAGGACGGATCGGGAGACGAAGGCGGGCTTGCCGCCTCCGGCAGGGCCGGCAGTGTCAGCTGCAGCAGTGTCGGTCATAGTGGTCAACTTATCGTCTGGCCTGTCGTTCGTTGAAATCCGGCGCGTCCGAATGTGACCGCCCGCGCCGCAGACTCAGCCCGGCAGCCTGCGATTGATCAGCAGCGAGGCCAAGGCGGCCAGCGCCAGCGCCAGCGCACCCAGCCGCAGCCAACCCACGCTGGCATCACCCTTGATGGTCTCGTAGCCGATCTGCTCCTGCAGCGACGTGAAGACCTCTTTGAGCTGTTCGAGACTCGACGCGGTGTAGGCGCTGCCCCCGGACAGGTCGGCGATCTTGGCCAGCATCTCGTCATCCACCGGCACCGGCTGGCGCTGGTCGTTGATCTCCACGTAGCCATACGGCGTGCCGAAGGACACCGTCGAGATGGGCACGCCCTGATCCTTGGCGGTGCGGGCCGCGGTGTAGGCGCCCTTGGGGTTGTCCGGGTTCGACGGCACCGTTTCCTTGCCGTCGGACATCAGCACCACGCGTGCCGGAGGCGGTTCGTCGCCGCCACCGATGACAGCGCCGACGGTGGCGATCGACTGCAGCGCCGTGAAGATGCCTTCACCGGTGGCCGTGCGATCGGCCAGCTGCAGTTTGTCGATGGCGTTCTTGGTGGCCTCACGGTTGGTGGTCGGCGAGGTCAGCACCGTGGCAGTGCCGGCGTAGGCGATCAGACCGAGGTTGATCCCAGGGGTCAGCTGATCGGCGAACTGTTTGGCCGCCTCCTGGGCCGCCGCCAACCGGCTGGGCGCGACGTCGGTGGCCCGCATGGACTGGGACACGTCGATCACCAGCATCACCACGGCGCGGTTACGCGGAATCCGCACGTCGTTGGTGGGCCCGGCCATCGCGATGGTGAGCAACGTCAGCGAGGCGATGAGCAGGATCGCAGGCAGGTGGCGCCAGCGGGCCGGCCGTTTGGGCGCGACGGTTTCGAGCAGCTCCATGTTGGCGAACCGCAGAACCCGCGTCCGCCGGGCCCGCTGGACCACGACGTAGAGCCCGACCAACCCCACGATCGCGAGCATGAAGAGGAAGAACCAGGGATGTTCGAAACCCGACAGCGACATCGGCCCTAGCAGCGGCAACGTCATAAAACTTCAGTCATTTCCTTGTGCGTCGTTCGGTTTTGTGTCGACACGGCCACTACCGTCCGGCCATGGCACCGCGCCGGCGAGAGGCGACGAACCGGACGATGTCGGAGATCCAGTCACGATCGGTCCGCAGGGTCATCAGCGGCGCTCCGCACCGGCGCATGGTCCGCGCCACCTCTTCATGGTGGGCAGCCGCCGCCTTGCCGAAGTCGTTGCGCAGCTGAGCGTCGATGGTGAACTCCCGCGTCACGCCGGATTCGGTGTCCTGCAGGATCACGTCACCGACGTCGGGCAGCTCCACATCGCGCGGGTCCAGCACCTCGACGCCGAGCACTTCGTGGCGCGCGGCGATGGCCCGGAGCTCGCGCATCCAGGTGACGGGTCCCAGGAAATCGCTGATGACCACCGCCATGCCCCGCCGGCGTTCCGGCCTGCGCAACGCGTCGATGGCGGCGGCCAGATCGCCCCGGACCCCTTGTGGCGCGCGGGGGGCGGTGGCGATGGCCCGCAGCATCGTCTGTTCGTGCTGGCGACCCGACAGCGCAGGCACCCGGATGATGCTGTCGCCGTTGGCGATGATGGCGCCGAGCCGGTTACCGCCCCCGCTGTTGAGATAGGTGATGGCCGCCGCGGCGGCCACCGCCAGGTCCCGCTTCTCACAGCCGGTGGTGCCGAAATCCAGGCTGGCCGACATGTCGACCACCAGCCAGGTCTCCAGCTCGCGGTCGGCGATCATCTGCCGGACATGCGGCACCTGGGTGCGCGCGGTCACCGACCAGTCCATCCGCCGGACGTCATCTCCGGGTTGGTACATCCGCGAGTCACCGGGCTCGGAACCCGGACCGGGGATCAGACCGAGATGGTCGCCGTGGAGCACACCGTCGAGCTTGCGTTTGATGGTGAGCTCGAGCGTGCGCAGTGCCGCCGCGAGTTTCGGGTCGCCGATCTCGCCGCGCTGAAAGGACGGCGGATGGACGGTCTGCGGATCGGTCACCGACCGCCAGCCGCCGCCTGGGCAGCCGCAGGCACCACTGGGGGCACCGAATGCCCTTGCTGCGGAACAGCATTGACCTGCGGCAGGGCAACAGTCTGCAGAATACGGTTGATCACGGTCTCCGCGGAGATGTCATCGGCGAGCGCATCGTAGGTGAGCACGAGGCGGTGACGCAGCACGTCGGGAATGACCTCGATGACGTCCTGCGGGATCACGTAGTCACGGCCGCGGACCAGCGCGAGCGCGCGGGCGGCGGCGATGATGCCCAGCGAGGCACGCGGTGAGGCACCGAACGCGATCCAGGCTTTGACGTCGGCGAGACCGAACTGGTCGGGATGGCGGGTGGCGGTGATGACCCGGACCACATAGTCGACGAGCGCGTGATGCACGAAGTTGTTGGCGGCCAGATCCTGCAGCCGGAGCAGATCACCCGGATTGAGGATGCCCTTCGGGGTGGGCGGGGTGATGCCCATCCGGTAGATGATCTCGCGCTCTTCCTCGGGCGTCGGGTAGTCGACGTTGATCTTGAACAGGAAGCGGTCACGCTGCGCTTCGGGCAGCGGGTAGACGCCCTCGTTCTCGATCGGGTTCTGCGTGGCCATCACGAGGAACGGCTTGGGCAGCGGGTAGGTCTTGCCGCCGATGGAGATCTTGCGCTCGGCCATGACCTCCAGCAGCGCCGACTGCACCTTGGCGGGCGCGCGGTTGATCTCGTCGGCGAGCAGGAAGTTGCACACCACAGGGCCGAGTTCGATGTCGAACTCCTCCTTGCCCTGCCGGTAGATCCGCGTGCCGACGATGTCGGTGGGCACCAGGTCGGGGGTGAACTGGATGCGGGCGAAAGTGCCGCCGACAACCTTGGCGAACGTCTCGACCGCCAGCGTCTTGGCCACACCGGGCACGCCTTCGAGGAGCACATGGCCCTTGGCGAGCAGGCCGACCAGCATCCGCTCGACGAGTTGGTCCTGGCCGACGATGATCCGCTTGACCTCGAAGATCGCCCGCTCGAGGGTGTGGACCTCCTGCTGCAGGCCGCCCGTATTGGGCGAGGCGGCGTGAGAGCCGGTCGGACCGGGGGGGAAGCCCTGCGCCGGGCCCTGGCCGGAATACCCTCCGGCGCCCTGTGGCGGCCCACTCGGTGACGTCATCAACGGTCCTCCCACATCCTCTTAAGACGCTGGTAGTTAGCCGCGCCGGCCTCTGGTGGCCGCGCGCTCGTCGTCAACTATTCCAGGCACTTCGGAATCCGTCGACGTTGCCCGGGGTTGGCCGCGCTGCACACTGACATTCACCACTGGTGCTCAGGTTTAACTCAGACCACACTCAGGTTTCGATAATTCGCGCGACGTA
>JBEVFK010000028.1:0-6749 GCA_040512325.1 Mycobacterium sp.
TCGATGGAGGCTTCCTTGCGGTAGCGGGCGTTCGGGTTGTTCAGACCGTGCCGCGCGTTCTTGACCTTGACCTGAGCGAAGTCCTCCAGCGTGGCGCCGTAGAGGTCCATCCGGCGCCGCGCCAGCATCGCGAAGTACACCGTGTTCGTCGCACCGATCAGATGGAAGCGCTGCCAGTCGGGGTCGTTTTTGCGTTCGCCGCCCACCGGGGCGAAGAACCCATTCGGGGTGGTGTCCGCGCCGATCACCAGCGCGACATCGCAGAATCCGGCCAGGATCTGAGCCCGCGCGCTCTGCAGCGCCTGCGAGCCACTGGCGCATGCCGCATAGCTCGAGGTGACCGGGACACCGTTCCAGCCCAGCTTCTGCGCGAACGTCGCACCGGCGACGAAACCCGGGTAGCCGTTGCGGATCGTATCGGCGCCGGCCACCAGCTGGATCTGTCGCCAGTCCAAGCCGGCCTCGGCCAGGGCGGCGCGTGCTGCCACCACGCCGTATTCGGTGAAGTCGCGGCCCCATTTGCCCCAGGGGTGCATGCCCGCTCCCAGGATGTACACCGGATCCGGGCTCATGGCAGCCTCCACGCGTAGGTGGCGCGCTCGACGCCGTCGTCGTCGGTGTAGAGCGTTTCGGTGGTCAGTTCCATCTCGATGCCCACGGTCAGATCTGCGGCCAGGGTGCCGGTGACGACCTTGCCGAGCACGATCAGGCCTTCGTCTGCCAGTTCCACCGCGGCGACCGCGAACGGCTCGAACGGATCGGGCGACGGGTACGGCGGGGGTGGGGCGTACCGGTTCTCGGTGTAGCTCCACACCGTGCCGCGCCGGGACAATGCGACGGACTCAAGTGCGTCGGCGTCGCACGCGGGATTGGGGCAGCCATTGGGACGGGGCGGGAAGACGTAGGTGCCGCACTGGGGGCATTTACTGCCGATCAGGTGCGGGTTTCCCGCGTCATCGAAATCCCACCAACCATCGATCGCCGGTTGACCGGCGGCTTGCGTTGCTCCTGGCACGCGGGTCAGAGTACCGGAGAACTGAAACGTGTTGCAGTTTCGGGGTGTGGTCGCCGCCCCGGCTGTCATAGGTGGTGAATAGAGTTAGGGCCGTGAGCCCAGCCAAGACCGCATCGAAGAACGCGCCGGCACAAACCGGCGATGAGAAGCCCACCCTGATGCTCTTGGACGGCAACTCGTTGGCGTTCCGGGCCTTCTACGCGCTGCCCGCCGAGAACTTCAAGACCCGCAGCGGCCTCACCACCAATGCGGTCTACGGGTTCACCGCCATGCTGATCAACCTGTTGCGCGACGAGGGGCCCACCCACATCGCCGCCGCGTTCGACGTGTCGCGGCAGACGTTCCGGCTGGAGCGGTATCCGGAGTACAAAGCCGGACGCTCCGCCACCCCCGATGAGTTCCGCGGGCAGATCGACATCACCAAAGAGGTGCTCGCCGCGCTGGGCATCACGGTGCTCGCCGAGCCGGGCTTCGAGGCCGACGACCTCATCGCGACGCTGGCCACCCAGGCCGAGGCGCAGGGGTACCGCGTGTTGGTGGTCACCGGCGACCGGGATGCGCTGCAACTGGTCAGCGACGACGTCACGGTGCTGTATCCCATCAAGGGCGTCAGCGAGCTCACCCGTTTCACCCCGGAGGCGGTGGCCAACAAGTACGGGCTCACGCCCGCGCAGTACCCGGATTTCGCGGCGCTGCGGGGCGACCCCAGCGACAACCTGCCGGGAATCCCGGGCGTGGGGGAGAAGACGGCCACTAAATGGATCGTCGAGTACGGCTCATTGCAGGCCCTCGTCGACAACGTGGACAAGGTCAAAGGCAAAGTCGGTGACGCGCTGCGCGCCCATGTGGCCTCGGTGGTGCTCAACCGCGACCTCACCGAGCTGGTCAAAGATGTGCCGCTGCCGCAGACCCCCGACACGCTGAAGATGCAGCCGTGGAACCGCGACCAGATCCACCAGCTGTTCGACGACCTCGAATTCCGGGTGCTGCGCGACCGGTTGTTCGACACCCTGGCCTCTGTCGACCCCGAGGTCGACATCGGCTTCGACGTCCGCGGCGGGCTGCTGGTCCCCGGCACGCTGGCCGCCTGGCTGGCCGAACACAGCCTCGGGAACCGGTTCGGGCTCGCCGTGGTGGGCACGCATCTGGCGTTCGACGCCGATGCCACCGCGCTGGCCATCGTCGCGGCGGACGGCGAGGGGGTCTACCTCGACACCGCCACGCTGACCCCGGAGGACGAGGCCGCGCTCGCGGCGTGGCTGGCCGATCCCGGCCCCCCGAAAGCGCTGCACGAGGCCAAGCTCGCCATGCATGACCTGGAGGGCCGCGGTTGGAAACTCGCCGGCGTCACCTCCGACACCGCGCTGGCGGCCTACCTCGTGCGTCCCGGGCAACGCAGCTTCGCACTCGATGACCTCTCCGTGCGTTACCTCCGTCGCGAGTTGCGCGCCGATGCTCCTGAGCAACAACAGCTTTCGCTGCTGGATGATGACAGCGGCGACGGCGTCGACGACCAGGCGGTGCAGACACTGCTGTTGCGGGCCAACGCGGTGGGCGATCTCGCCGACGCACTCGACGAGGAACTCGCGCGGATCGACTCCTCGGCACTGCTGGGCCAGATGGAACTGCCGGTGCAGCGGGCGCTGGCCGAGATGGAGTCCAACGGCATCGCCGTCGACCTGAAGCTGCTGGCCGAGCTGCAGAGCGAATTCGCCGACCAGATCCGCGACGCCGCCGAGGCCGCCTATGCGGTCATCGGTAAGCAGATCAACCTCGGCTCACCCAAGCAACTGCAGACGGTGCTGTTCGACGAGCTCGAAATGCCCAAGACCAAGAAGACCAAAACGGGCTACACCACCGACGCCGACGCCCTGCAGTCGCTGTTCGACAAGACCGGGCATCCGTTCCTACAGCACATGCTCACCCACCGCGACGTCACCCGACTCAAGGTCACCGTCGACGGTCTACTCAACGCGGTGGCCTCCGACGGTCGCATTCACACCACGTTCAACCAGACCATCGCCGCCACCGGTCGGCTCTCGTCGACCGAGCCGAACCTGCAGAACATCCCGATTCGCACCGATGCGGGCCGGCGCATCCGCGACGCGTTCGTGGTGGGTCCGGGCTACTCCGAGCTGATGACGGCGGACTACAGCCAGATCGAGATGCGCATCATGGCGCACCTGTCGAAAGATGTGGCGCTGATCGAGGCGTTCAACACCGGCGAAGATCTGCACTCATTCGTCGCCTCGCGCGCGTTCGACGTCCCGATCGACGAGGTCAACGCCGAGTTGCGCCGCCGCGTGAAAGCGATGTCCTACGGCCTGGCCTACGGGTTGAGCGCCTACGGGTTGTCCGCGCAGCTGAAGATCTCCACCGAGGAAGCCAAGGTGCAGATGGAGCAGTACTTCAACCGGTTCGGCGGCATCCGCGACTACCTGCGCGATGTGGTGGACCAGGCCCGCAAGGACGGCTACACCTCGACGGTCTTCGGGCGGCGGCGGTATCTGCCCGAACTCGACAGCAGCAATCGCAACGTCCGCGAAGCCGCGGAGCGCGCCGCGCTCAACGCCCCGATTCAGGGCAGCGCTGCCGACATGATCAAGGTCGCCATGGTCGGGGTGGACGAAGCACTCAAGGCTGCCGGTCTGAAGACCCGGCTGCTGCTACAGGTGCACGACGAGCTGGTGCTCGAACTCGCCGAAGGCGAGCGCGACCAGGTCGAGGCGCTGGTCCGCGACAAGATGGGCACGGCGTATCCGCTCGACGTGCCGTTGGAGGTCTCGGTGGGATACGGCCGCAGCTGGGATACCGCCGCGCACTAGAGGCACGCGCACGCGCACTAGTTCGTCACGCGGTATTCGGCCAGCGTCTGCAGCATCGGCGTGGTGCTGCGCGCCCACCGGACGGCCTGGGTCTCCTCGTCGAACAGGGCCAGTACCCGGTCATCGGCGACGCCCCGGTCGATGCGGTCTTTGACGAACGCCAACTCGACCACTCGGGTGGAGAACTCACGGACGGTCTTGCCCGCGGGCTTGCCGCCGGCGCGGGTGGCCGCCGCGACCGCCAGCTTGCGGGTGCGGATCGAGCCGAGCCAGCTGGCCTCGTTGGCCGTCACCAGGCCGGCGCTGACCATCCCGGGCAGTTTCGTCGCCACCAGCCGCTCTTCGCGTCGGCGCGCACCGACGGCGAGCCCGATGGCCAGTCCGAACATCGGGACCATCCACAGCACGTAGACCAGTAGGTAGGTGCCGAAACCGAGCGCTGCCGACCCGTTCCACAAGCCGTGCAGCAGCACCGCCCCCAGGTAGCCGAGCAGCAGGTAAGCGACCTTGCCGATGACGTTCTTCTGGTGCAATGCGAAGTAGACCCCGATCCCGATCGCGGTGGTGAACAGCGGGTGCGCAAACGGCGCCATCACCAATCGCATCGCGGCAGTCAGCAGCGCATCCCCCAACGAGGCGCCGTCGGCGATGTAGAAGATGTCCTCCAGCCAGGCGAACCCGGCGGCCACCAAACCGGCGTACACCAGGCAGTCGGTCAGTGAATTCAGCTCGTGCCTGCGGCGACCGATCATCATCAGCAGCAGGAACAGACCCTTGGCCGCCTCTTCCACCAGAGGTGCGGCGATCACGGTCGTCATCCAGCCGGACGCCCCGGCCGGATCGGACGCCACCAGGGCGCCGAACAGCAGTTCCAGGATCAGCGACACCACGATCGCCACCGATGCACCCCAGACGAACGCGAACACCAGCAGCCGCGGTGGTTCGGGTTCGAACCGGTCCAGCCACAGGTAGGCCAGCACCACCACCGACAAGGCCACGGTGGACAGCACGAACCCGACGGCGGTACCCAGTGGGTTGACCGCGGTGAGCAGTATCACCAGCAGTCCGGCGATGGTGCCCAGGGCGATGATCACGCCGATCGGAGCGCCCACGGCCCGAGCGCGCCGCGGGAACGGCGGCAGCAGGGGCGGCACCCCCGGTGGCGCCGGGTGCGGACTTGAGGCATTGTGCACGTGAGCAGGGTAACCGTGGGATACGCCGTTCGATCGGCGTATCTCGGTGCTTACCTGGGGCGGGTTTGTCCAGCGTGCGCCCAGTCGAGTACGCTCTTGCGCGTAGCCGTGTGCACGAGTAACGCGGTCTGCGTCATTGCGACCAGCATTTTCGACCCAAAAGAACTTTCCCTACAACCAAGCTGTCCGGAGCAACCCAACAATATGCCAAGTCCCACCGTCACCTCGCCGCAAGTAGCCATCAACGATATTGGCTCGGCCGAGGATTTCATGGCCGCCATCGACAAGACCATCAAGTACTTCAACGATGGTGACATCGTCGAAGGGACGATTGTCAAGGTCGATCGCGACGAAGTCTTGCTCGATATCGGGTACAAGACCGAAGGCGTCATTCCTTCCCGCGAACTCTCCATCAAGCACGACGTCGACCCCAATGAGGTTGTGTCCGTCGGCGATGAGGTCGAAGCCCTCGTTCTCACCAAAGAGGACAAAGAAGGCCGACTGATCCTGTCCAAGAAGCGCGCTCAGTACGAGCGTGCCTGGGGCACCATCGAAGAGCTCAAGGAGAAGGACGAGGCTGTCAAGGGCATCGTCATCGAGGTCGTCAAGGGCGGCCTGATCCTCGACATCGGCCTGCGTGGGTTCCTGCCCGCGTCGCTGGTGGAGATGCGGCGGGTCCGCGATCTGCAGCCGTACATCGGCAAGGAGATCGAAGCCAAGATCATCGAGCTGGACAAGAACCGCAACAACGTGGTCCTGTCCCGGCGCGCGTGGCTTGAGCAGACCCAGTCCGAGGTCCGCAGCGAGTTCCTCAACCAGCTGCAGAAGGGTGCCATCCGCAAGGGTGTCGTCTCCTCCATCGTCAACTTCGGCGCGTTCGTCGATCTCGGCGGTGTCGACGGCCTGGTGCACGTCTCCGAACTGTCCTGGAAGCACATCGATCATCCGTCCGAGGTCGTCCAGGTGGGCGACGAGGTCACCGTCGAGGTCCTCGACGTCGACATGGACCGCGAGCGGGTTTCGTTGTCGCTCAAGGCCACTCAGGAAGATCCGTGGCGCCACTTCGCCCGCACCCACGCCATCGGCCAGATCGTGCCGGGCAAGGTCACCAAGCTGGTGCCGTTCGGTGCGTTCGTCCGGGTCGAAGAGGGCATCGAGGGCTTGGTGCACATCTCCGAGCTCGCTGAGCGCCACGTCGAGGTGCCCGATCAGGTTGTCGCCGTCGGTGACGACGCGATGGTCAAGGTCATCGACATCGACCTCGAGCGTCGCCGGATCTCGCTGAGCCTCAAGCAGGCCAACGAGGACTACCTGGAAGAGTTCGATCCTTCCAAGTACGGCATGGCCGACAGCTACGACGAGGCGGGCAACTACATCTTCCCCGAGGGCTTCGACGCCGATACCAACGAGTGGCTCGATGGTTTCGACACGCAGCGCACCGAGTGGGAGGCCCGCTACGCCGAGGCCGAGCGTCGCCACAAGATGCACACCGCGCAGATGGAGAAGTTCGCCGCAGCCGAGGCAGAAGCTGCCAGCCGGCCGCCGTCCACCTCGTCTTCGTCGTCGTCCACGTCGACGTCGGGAGAGTCTTCCGGCGGCGGATCGCTGGCCAGCGATGCACAGCTCGCCGCGCTGCGGGAGAAGCTCGCCGGCAACGCGTAACAAAGACACTCATTCGCCGAGTGAAGCCGCGCAGCACGTCTCACAAGGACGTGC
>JBEVFK010000029.1:0-31488 GCA_040512325.1 Mycobacterium sp.
AGCAGGTGTGGACTGTGGCGATGGAATCACCGAATCCCCCATTCTCGGAGTTCCCTGGCACCGAAGGTTAGCCCGTCCAGGGTGATTCCTGTGGGGTAAGCCGCGGTTCTCGCAAACAGCCAGATCGGACTCCCCGGCTGCACTCGCGTGTTTGCTCGACAATGTGCCGGGTATTTGCGGTCGCGACGGGGTTGGGTCAACACCCGATAGATCGCCAGCGGCAAAGTGTGGGGGCCGGGGATCGGTAGCCCAGGCCAAGGCCTACGCCGCAGCCGCCGAGTCGGACAATTCTTGATGTCGAGTCGGTGTAGCACCATCGCCAAAACCGAGGGGCGTCAGGACATCTGCTCGACCTTTTCCCGCGAACGCACCGGGTCGGTGCCGAGCACATAGGTGGGCGATGTCGGGCCGTCAACGGCACCGCGGGCTCGTTGTTGCGCTGCGCGGTACTCCGGCAACGGGCCGATGGCCGTGTGGATTCCGTTGATCACCGACCACACCGCTGCCCGCCGGGCAAGGCGCTCGACCGGGTTGGGAGCGCGGTGCATCACCATGGCTGCCGCCCAGCTGGGCAGAGTGTCGCGGATGGCCCAGTCGATGAGTTCACCACCGGGAGGGCCGAAGTCCGCACCCGCCAAGTTCGTCCCGGTGAACATCGCCGCCCCGTAGGTGAGCGCCAGTTTCGGTAGATAGGACTCGAGGCAGTCGAGGGTCTCAGCCTTGGTCTCAGGAAGATCAGTCCCGCCCAGCGCGTGGCCGACCTTGACGAATTCACCGTAATACTCATCGATCTTCTTGCCGCGCAACGGATTCGGATGATAGAGCTCGTGCGCGGTGGCAATACCCCACACCACGGTGGCGTAGTTCCATCGCAGCCAGTCGGGATCGTCGGCGTCATAGGTCAATCCGTCCGGTCGGGTGCCCTTGACGGTGTGATGCATGGCCCGCACCGTCCTGGCCAACCGCTCGGCGGTGGCGGTGGACCCGTAGGCGGTGCCGATGAAGAAGGAAACAGAATGCCCGAGCCGGATGGCGGCTCCTTCCGGGTCGATCCGGCCGGTGACCACGCCGTGGGCATCACGCTCCGGGATTCGGGAGTGGTCGACGCCCATCCAGAAGATCGACGGGTCGAACCGCTCGAGGTAGGCCGCGCACTGCAACCCGAACACCAGCGCCGGCATATGCGAGTGCACATGCCAGACCGCGCTACCCGGCCCGAACCACCCCGGGTCGCCTTCCGGTCCGGCGAAATCGACCCCGCGGTAGTAGAGCTTGCGGATCTTTTCGTCGTAGACCTGGCGGAATTTCTGCTGAAGCATCTGGTGGGGCAGCGGCGGCAACAGTTCCATGAGGAGCACCCTACCTTTTTGGTTACAGTCGTCGCCAGATTTTTTGCCGCTAAGATGAGCCGGTGTCAAGCCCCACCAGGTGGGCGGGTGTCCCGCTGACCGACCGTCGTATCGAGCGCCGAGGCCTACTTGTGGCCGCGGCCTTCGCTCTGTTCGGCGACGACGGTGAGAGTGCGGTTTCCGTGCGCTCGGTCTGCCGCGAATGTGCGCTCAACACCCGGTATTTCTACGAGAGCTTCGCCGACACCGATGAGCTTCTCGGCGCCGTGTACGACGGCGTGGCGGCAGGACTCGCCGCCGAAGTGGAGACGGCGATCCTGGCGGTCATCGCCGCCGGCGGCACCGACATCGACCGGCTCCGGGCCGGTATCCGTGCAGTTCTGGGATTCAGCTCTGCCGATCCGCGCCGCGGCCGGGTGCTGTTCACCGAGGCGCGGGCGAACCCGGTGCTGACCGAGCGCCGCGTCATCGCGCAGGAGAACCTGCGGCAGATGGTGCTCAGTGAACGCGAACAGTCCCATCCCGGCGAAGACAAGATCGCCAACCTGGTGGCGGTGGCTCTCTACACCGGGTCGATGTCCGAACTGGCGCACCAGTGGCTGTCGGGAAACCTCGGCACCGACCTCGACGTCGTGGTGGACCACGCGGTGCGGCTGGTTTCGGCCACCGCCTGACGGCGTCCACCACCGAAACGGCCGTCACCAGCACGTTCGAGAGATACCCTGCAATGGTGGCGACCCTCCGCGATGCCGCTACCTCGGCGCTGCACGACGGCCAGTTCCGGCAGGCGCATCCCTGCGTGCCCGTCCGCAGCGCGCACTACGCCGACAGTGTCTTGCGGCGGTTCCGGGTCCTGAAGATCACCACCTGGATCTCGGCGGCGGTCAGCGCGAGCTTCGGCGCGTGGCAGACCCTCGGCGGTTTCGGCGTATGGCAACTCGGGCTGATCAATGTGGCGACCGGCCTCATTTTCCTGGCCATCCCGCTGCTGAACCGCTTCGGCGAACTGGTGGCCCCGCTGACGTTCATCGCCGTGGCCTATGGCTCGATCTTCTTCATCACCTGCAATCTGGGCACCGATTCCGGGCTGCAGTTCTACTACCTGGTGGCGGCCTCAGTGCTGGTGTTGGTGCTGGGCATCGAACGGATTGCGCTGGCCGGGGTGCTCGCCGGCCTCGGCGCGCTGCTGGCGGTCGTCCTCGAGGTCACCGTCCCCGGCATGGTGGGCGAGCAACCGGCCTACATGCTCAAGATCGGCTTCATCACCTCGGTTGTCGCCTCGTGCGTGATGGCGTTCGCGACGGTCTGGTATGCGCTGCGGGAGATCAGTCGCGCCGAGAGCGCGATGGAAATGGAATACGACCGCTCTGAGCGGCTGCTGGCCAACATGTTGCCGACCAGCATCGCCGAGCGGCTCAAGGATCCCGACCACAAGAGCATCGCCGACCGCTACGACCACGCGTCCATCCTCTTCGCGGATATGGCGGGGTTCACCGAACGGGCCAGCGACACTCCCCCGTGCGATCTGGTGGCATTCCTGGATCGGGTCTACACCGCGCTCGACGTCCTGGTCGAGCGGCACGGTCTGGAGAAGATCAAGACCAGCGGCGACTCCTACATGGTGGTCAGCGGTGTGCCCCGGCAGCGCGCCGACCATCTGCAGGCGCTCGCCGATCTGGCACTCGACATGGCTTCCGCTGCAGCCGGTCTCACCGATCCTCAGGGCCGTGAAGTGCCGGTCCGCATCGGGTTGGCGACGGGGCCGGTGGTGGCCGGAGTGGTGGGGTCCCGCCGCTTCTTCTATGACGTCTGGGGCGATGCCGTCAACGTTGCGTCACGGATGGAGTCCACTGATCAAGCCGGCCGCATTCAGGTGCCCCAGGACGTCTACGAACGCCTCAAGGACGACTTCGTGCTCGAGGAGCGTGGCAATGTCGCGGTCAAGGGCAAAGGCATCATGCGCACCTGGTATCTGGTGCGCCGGCGTGACTCCGTACCGGTCGACTCAGTACAGGTCCGAGCGGCGGTCGGCCAGAAGGTGCACGTACTCGGTCAGTGACTTGTCGTGCGTGGTGCTCAGGTCGATGTCGGCCAGCGCCATCCCGGTGCCGGGACCGGCCACGGCGACCACCCAGCCGTCCGGATCGACGATCGCGGTGCCTTCGGTCCACGGCTGGCCCCGCTCGACGCCGGACCGATCGCACGCGGCGACGGCGATCTTGTTGGTGCGAGCCGTGGACATGGCCGTGACCACCTCCCCGGGGCGTTCGCCGACCGGTCGTGGGAACAGCGGCCAATTTACCGGTGCGACAATCAGTTCCGCTCCGTCGATCGCCGCCCGGCGGGTCAACTCGCCGAATTCCAGGTCATAACAGACCATCACCGCGATGACCCCGTGCGGGGTCTGCACCACCGGCGGCCGCAGGTCACCGGGAGTGAAGATCAGCTTCTCCCGATCCCACAGGTGCGTCTTGCGGTAGTGCACCAACACGCCCGCGCCGACGACGACGGCGCTGTTGTACAGCAGCCCATCGTCACCGCTCTCGCAGTAACCGACCACCGCCACCGAATCACCGGCGATCGCAGCCCAGTTGGCAAAGACCGGGCTGCCCGCGGGCAGCGCCAGCGCGTGGGCCTCGGCCGCATCGGCGAACATGTAGCCCGAGGTGGCCAACTCCGGCAACACCGCGACGTCGGCGCCGGCCGCCACCGCCGCCCGGATCTGTCCCTCGATGCTGGCGATGTTCCCGGCGAGATCGCCGATGACGGGGGCGAACTGACAGCAGGCAATAGTTGTCATGTGCTCGGCACTCCTACCCGGTTGAAAGCCATCCCACTACGGCAAACCGCGGCTGCATCGACGCCGGTCGCCACCGATACGACGGAATGCTCGAGAACACTGGTGGCGCTGGGCATCAACGCATCCTAATATGCCCGTGCGATCCACCTGGCGAGAGAATTTCCAGGCGGACCGCACGGGCCCCTCTCAAACAAGCTCTGTCAGACCTTGCGGTTCTCCGACTTGAGCAGCCATGCGAGCTTCTCGAGTCCGTCGATGAGTTGATGCAAGATGTCGGCCGTGCTGGGGTCTTCGGCGTCCACCGCGTCGTGGACCTCGCGCAACGTGGCCACCGCGGCGTAGGTCCGGACGGTGATCAGATCCACCACCTCGGTGGTGTTGTGCTCGAAGGGCGGGAACTGCGGCAGCGAGGTGGTGGCGGCCACGATGTCGGACCGGCCATCGGCTACGCCATCGAGGGCGCGGATCCGCTCAGCGATGGTGTCGCTGCCTTCACGGGCGAAGTCGACCAGTTCGTCGAGCTGCAGGTGCTGGTCGCGGAAGTTGGTACCGACAACGTTCCAGTGCGCCTGCTTTCCCTGCAGATGCAACTCGATGAGGTCGACGAGTACGCGCTGGAGATGTCCATAAAACTGTTGGCTGGGCACGAAGCCGCTGACCTTGCTGGCTTCGCGGCGGTTGTTGATCGTTGCTGTGGCGGTCATGGTTTACGCCCCTTCTCATCGGTTCGGACTACGGCGTCCGCAAGTGGAAGCTGGACTGCCGGGAGTCCCCGCTGCTGCGGCTGCAGGTGCTCCACCAGCTTGTCCTTTCGTGTTTCCACTTGCCTGATTACCGTAACGCCGCAGCACCGGGTTTCATGCCCGTGGCGCTGTCTCGTCGGTCACGGTTGGTGAGGCATGCCTTTGCTGAGAGTCGCCTGAGCCGGTGCGCGCCGCCTCATCCTGCTGCGCGAGGCTGCGGGCGTAGCCGGCGCCCATCGCCAGCAGCACCAGACCGACCACGATGAACACCACCACCCGGAAGATGCCGTCCAGCGTGCCCAGATCGAACAACATCAACTTGGCCGTCGCGGCGGCAGTCAGCGCCAGCCCGCCGGCGATGGGCGCAGTGCGGGCGTCCCGGTCACCTACCCCTAGCGCATAGACCAACAGCGCAGCGGCCATCGCGATCCAGCAGATGGTGGCCGCCATGTGGCCGGCCAGGAAGCCGCCGTCCCGTCCCCCCACCAACACACCGAGCGTGACGGTGAAGGTGGTGACGGCATAGATGATGGTCGCCAGCGCGCCCGGCCACCACGCGCGGGCCGCCCCACGACAGACGGCGATCGCACAGGCGATCAGCAAGGCGCTGCTCGCCAGGACGGACACTGCCTCCGGCGCCGCGATCGTGACCGCGCCCGTCAGGTGTTGCGGCGGTGCGTAGCTCAGGAACACCAGGGCACCCACCGCCGTGAAAGCGACTGCCGCCCACCGTGCCACGGCACTGTGGCCACCGGCGACAGCCACCACCACCGCGAGAGCGAGCAACACCGGAGCTTCCACATAGCCGTCGAACGCAGTTGTGACAGCCACCAGGGCGGACACCGCCGACAGCGCCGACCAGACAGCGGCCACCGGGCCGGTGACACCGGGCAGTCGGCGGGCGGACAGCACGATCGCCAGCATGGTCACCGCGACCGCCGCGGCCAACAGCACGGCCAGCACACGATCGACGGCAATGGCCGCGGACAGGGCGGGCACCACCCCCACCGCGGTGATGACGGCCATGGCGACGCGGTGGGTGGTTCCGGGCAACAACAGCAGCGCACCGGCGATGGCCAGCAGTGCGGCCACACCACAGGCACCGCCGAGCAGCCACGGATTTTCCTGGGAGCCGAAGCCCGCCGCCAGCAGTGCGACCATCAGGGGCAGCGTGACCACGACGGTGCGAGCGGCGTGCATCAGCATCCAGTCCTTGCCCAGCTGCACCGGCAACGACGCCGCCGACAACACCAGCAGGAATCCGATCAACAGCACCGTCACGCCGTCGCTGACGATGGGCGCGAGCACCGACAGCGGGACCAGGACCAGCACAGCGAGGTGCTGGGAATCCCAGCGCCGGGCCAGCGTCAGACCGCCGCCACCGATCGCCGACGCCAGCAACAGGCCCAGCACCGGGGGCACCCAGTGGTAGATGGTGGTCACCGCGATCACGTTCATGTAGCCGGCGGCAATGCCGGTGGCGGCCAGCGCGATTCCACCGACTCGACCGCCGATCCCGCGATGGACGCGCAGCGCGGCCCCGACGAGTCCCGCGGCCAGCACCGCACCCGCGCCCACCCGGACCGGTGGCGCCAACAGGCCGGCCTGCGCGGCCAGCACGAGCAGCAACACCACCCCGATGAGGGTGACCGCCACGCCGGCGACGGCGAGCACCTTGCCGATCCAGCCCTGCCGGTCCTTGGCCTCAGGAGCTGCGGGCGCTACCGGTGGCGGGACGTAGGGCGCCACCGGTGGCGAGGCGTAGGGCGCAACGGGTGGAGGCGGGTAGTAGTAGTAGCGCGGCGGCAACGGCGCGGGTGCCAAGGTGCGTTCCAGCTCCGCCAGCTGGGCGGCGACGCGCGACAGGTGTTGGGACAGCGCCGTGAATTCGTCCGACAACCGGGCGAGGGCAGCCTGCGGTGAGCTCATCCCCACATCGTGTCCGGGCGCGGCGGCCTGCGGATGAGTAGGACTACCCGTCTTTGTCGAGTCCGTGTTCGATGGCGTAGCGCGCGAGTTCGACCCGATTGGCCAGATGGAGTTTGCGGAAGGTGGCTTGGACGTGGTTTTCCACCGTGCGGTGACTGACCGAGAGTTTGGCGGCGATCTGCTTGGCCGTCAGCCCCTTGGCCACGTGCCGCAGCACCTCGGTCTCCCGCTCGGTGAGGGTGGGCCTGTCGAATTCGGTGGTCGGGCGCTGGGCGATGCGCCGGTACTCCCCCAACACCAACCCGGCCAGGCCGGGGGTGAAGACCGCGCGGCCGGCGAACGTGGCCCGCACCGCCTCGGCCAGTTCGGCTTTCGAGGCGCTCTTGACCAGATAGCCGCTGGCTCCCGCCTTCACCGCCTGCAGCACGACGTCATGTTCGGCCGAGGCGGACAGCACCAACACCCGGCTCTTCGGCGAGACTTCCAGCACCTGCGCAGTGGCCTGCGCGCCGTCGCCGTCGGCGAGTTGCATGTCCATCAGCACGACATCGGGGAACACCACTGCAGCCCGGCGCCGCGCCGAGGCCACCCCCTCAGCGGTGGCCACCACCGAGAACCCGTCCTCGGCGAGATCCCGGGCCACCGCGTCGCGCCAGATCGGATGGTCGTCGACCACCATCACGGTAGGCAGGTCAGCCACGGGGCACCGTCAACTCCCACTCGGTGCCGTGGTCGGCATCAGACGTCAACTTGGCCGTGCCCGACAGTGACTGCAGCCGTCCCACAATGGATTTCGAGATGCCCACCCGCCCGGCGGCCGCGGCCGCCTCGAGCCGTCCCGGTGCGATCCCCACGCCGTCGTCCCGAATGCTCACCGTCACCTCGTCGCCCAGATCCTCGACCAACACATACGCCGTGGCGCCCGCACCCGCATGAGCCACCACATTGTCCAGCGCATTGCCCACCGCAGCGTCGAGCTCGGCAGCGACCGCCGCGTCCAACAGCACGGCGGTGGCCGGCACACTGACCACCACCCGGTCCCCCGCGCGCAGACGCAGGCCGGTGCGGATATCCACCGACTCGGCGTCGCCTGCCACGGGTTCCGCATCCGTGCCCTCGGCGCTGACCAGCCGGCGCAGCGCCCGTTCCTGCTCACTCGCCAGGTCCGCCAGCGCCGTTGTCTCACCGCCGATTTCACGTCCCCGCTTGGCCACCAGCGCCAACACCTGGATGACCCCGTCGTGCACCTGCCGGGCGAGTCGTTCCCGCTCCGCCATCGAGGCGGACAGACCGATGGCACGTTCCAACTCGGCGTGGGCCCGCCGCGCGGTCTGCGCCGCCATCCCGACCGCCAGGCCGACCGCCAGCTCGATGACCATGGTGGCATTTCGCGCCAGATCCAAGCTGACGATCTCACCCGAGAAACCTTTGAGGAACGCGTAGGTGGCCATCATCACCACGCCGGCCACCATCCCATAGACCGGGCCGAGCAGGATCGCCGCCGAGATCGTCGCATTGGTCGCCCACAACGTCGTCGGCCCCGACTGGTTGTCGGAGATCCACTGATCCGAGGCCACCAGCTCGGTCGACAGGATCAATGCGCAGACCACCAGGAGCTCGGCGACCACCCACCCGGTACGCCTGCCGAAACCCTGCAGGTACGCCACCGCACAGGCCAGTGTCCACACCGACAGCACACCGAACAGCAGCCAGCTCAGTACCGGGCGCTCGTATTCCGCGCTGCTCACCACCTGGAATCCCGCGGCGTAGACATAGCTCAGCAGGCGGAACACCTGGGCAGCGCGCCACAGCGGTGTGCAGGGATCGGGCCTTGCGAGGGCCGGCATGTGCACAGCATAAGGTGAGCTGCTGTGCTGAAGTTCGCGAAGCGAGTTGTGGCTCTGGTGGTGGCGATCGTCGGCGCCGCGTTCACCGCCAACGGCTATCGGCCACTGGCCACACGTGGTTATCCGTCGCTGTACGCGTTCGGATCCGGTGTGTTCGCCTCCGAACTACCCCTGCAGATCATGGCCGCACAGACGGCGGCCTTCCTGCCGGTGTCCCGCGGCCTCGGCCGGCGCACCGGCACCGCGGCCTGGTTGTTGTCGGTGCTGTCGTGGGCAGGGCTGTGCGGGCTGTACCGCGCCGGCCGTGTCGCCGACGGCCCGTTGACGGCCGCGCTGGACGCCGGCCTCGGCGCCGACCGGCGCCGGGATTCGCGCGGATTGTGGCGGGAGCCGGCGCCGGGCGGGGCCACGGCCAAGAAGCCCGGTGTGGTGCGCATGCTGCGGATCTACCGCGATTATGCCCACGACAGCGACATCCCCTACGGCGAGTACGGCCGCCGCAACAGCCTCGACATCTGGCGGCGACCCGACCTGCCGCGCAACGCCCATGCGCCGGTGCTGCTGCAGATCCACGGCGGCGCGTGGACGCTGGGAAGCAAACGCGGACAAGCCCATCCACTGCTGAGCCATCTGGTGGAGCTGGGCTGGATCTGCGTCTCGATCAACTACCGGTTGAGCCCACGCTCCACCTGGCCCGACCACATCGTCGATGTGAAACGTGCCATCGCCTGGACCAAGGAGCACATCGGCGGCTACGGCGGCGACCCGAACTGGCTGGCGATCACCGGTGGTTCGGCCGGCGGGCATCTGAGTTCGCTGGCCGCCCTGACCGCGAACGATCCGCAGTTCCAGCCCGGATTCGAAGACGCGGACACCCGGGTGCAGGCAGCGGTGCCGTTCTACGGCGTGTACGACTTCACCCGGCGCGACAATTCGTTGCACCCCATGCTGATTCCCATGCTCTCGCGGTACGTGCTCAAGCAGAGTCCGCGCCGGATTCCGGACTCCTACCGGTCCGCCTCGCCGGTCAATCACGTGAGCCCGGACGCGCCGCCGTTCTTTGTGCTGCACGGGACCAACGATTCGCTGATCCCGGTCGAGCAGGCGCGCACCTTTTCGGCAGCCCTGCGCGAGGTCAGTACCCAGCCGGTGGTATACGCCGAATTACCGTTGGCGCAGCACGCTTTCGACGTCTTCGGGTCGCCGCGGGCCGCGCACGCCGCGGTGGCGGTGGAGCAGTTCCTCGCGGAGGTCTACACGCGCTCGACGGTGGTCACTTGATCGCGCCGTTGATCAACGGGCGCTCGACCATGCCCTTTTCGACGCCCCACATGGTGGCAATGGTCCGGTATTCTCCGGTTTTCATCACCTGCTCCAACGCCTGACGCAACGATTCGGCCAACGGTGATCCCTTGCCGACGGGCCAGCCGTAGGGCGCGGAGTCGAAGACCTCACCGGCTGCTTCGAGACTGCCACCGCTGAGCTTGATCGCGAATCCGGTGACCGGCGAGTCCGCCGACATCGCGTCGACGTCACCGGCCCTCAAGGCGTCCGTCACATCGTCCTGGCTGGCGAACACGACCTTCTCGATGGGCGGTTGCCCCGCCGCGACACAGGCCTCACTCTTGGCCGGGATCTCCTCGGTCTCCTGAATCACCCCGAACGCCACCCCGACCCGTAACCCACAGGCGTTCATGGGATCCACCGTCGTCCCGACCTGTTGCGCCCACAGCGTCCCCGCCTCGAAGTACGTCACGAAATCCACGGTCAGTTCCCGGGTTTTCGTATCGGTCACCGACGACATCCCCAGATCGAAGGCGCCCGACTCCACCGACGGCATGATCGTCTCGAAGGTGGTCTCCCGGTAGTCCGGCTGCAGGCCGAGGACGCGGGACACCGCATTCATCAGGTCGACATCGAAGCCGACCAATTCGCCGTAGGCATCCCGGAACTCGTTGGGGGCGTACGGCACATTGACGCCGACGACCAGACGTCCGGTGGCCCGGATGTCGGCGGGGACGGTGTTGGCGATCGCTGCTACCGCGCCGGGACCCGCGTCACCAGGTGGCGCGGTGCTTTCGGTGACACCGGCCGAGCGCGTGCCGTTGCGCTGTTGGGCCTCCTCGTCGTCACGGCCCCGGATCTGCCAGGCGGCAAAGGCGCTCACCGCCACCAGAGCGACGCTCACTCCCATCGCGAGGAAGACGCTCCCGCGCGGCCTGCCGTTCGGTCGGGCCGGGGCACGGTGCGCGGAATGACGTGATTTCAGCTGCCCGGCCCGTGGCGGCGGCGCGGTGAGGGCCCGGCGTGCCGCTTCGGCGAGTTCGGCCCCGGTGCGATACCGCTTGGCCGGCTCCTTCGCCATGCCCTTGGCGATCACCGCGTCGAATGCGCCGAGCCGGGGGTCGGACTCCGAGGGTTTCGGCGGCGGCGTCACCATGTGCCCGGCGATCTGTTGTTCCAGGCTGTCATCCGGATAGGGCCGGCTGCCGGTCAGACATTCATAGAGCACGCAGGTCAGTGCGTAGATGTCCGAGCGCGGGTCCGCCTGACCGCCGCTGAACCGCTCCGGCGCCATATAGGCCAGCGTGCCCAGAGTGCTTCCGGCCGTGGTCAATCCGGGATCGCTGGCAGTGCGGGCCAGCCCGAAATCGATCAGATAGACGAATTCGCGCTCGGAGATCAGGATGTTCGAGGGTTTGACGTCGCGGTGCACCAGCCCCGCCTGGTGGGCGCCGTCGAGCGCCGAGGCCACCTGTTCGACGACCTTCACGGCCAGTTGCGGCCCGAGCGGACGTTCACGTTCGGAGAGGATCTCGCCCAGGGTGAGGCCCTCGATCAGCCGCATGTCCAGATAGAGCCTGCCGTCGATCTCGCCGTAGCTGTGGATCGGTACCACGTGCGGATCGTTGACCCCGGCCGCGGCCTGGGATTCCCGACGGAACCGTTGCTGGAACACCGTGTCTTCGGCGAGATGGGGCGGGAGGACTTTCAGCGCGACGATGCGGTCGGTGCGGGTGTCGTGGGCCCGGTAGACCTCGCCCATTCCGCCGCGGCCCAACAGCTCCAAGAGCTGGTAGTGCCCGAAGGGCGCGTACGACCCGTCACCGCGAGCATCCACCGTCAACTCCATGGCCAGCGACCAAGCCCCCGCTTGGGTCGCTTGAGGTTACATCACCTTGGACAGGAATGCCTGGGTGCGTTCGTGCTGCGGATTGGCCAGCACCTCACGCGGATTGCCCGCTTCGACGATCACCCCGGCATCCATGAAGACCAGCTGATCGGCCACCTCACGGGCGAATCCCATCTCATGGGTGACCACCACCATCGTCATCCCCTCGGAGGCGAGCTTCTTCATGACGCCCAGCACCTCGCCCACCAGCTCGGGATCCAACGCGGAGGTGGGCTCGTCGAACAACATCAGCTTGGGGCTCATCGCCAGGGCCCGGGCGATCGCGACCCGCTGTGCCTGACCGCCCGAGAGCTGAGCGGGATAGGCCTCCGCCTTTTCCGACAGTCCCACCTGCTCGAGCAGATCTCTGGCCCGGGTGACCGCGGCGTCCTTCTTGACCTTCTTCACCTGTGTGGGCGCCTCGATGATGTTCTCCAGCACCGTTCGGTGCGGGAACAGATTGAAGTGCTGGAACACCATGCCGATGTCACGGCGCTGTTTGGAGGCGTCCCGCGGGGACATCTCGAGCAGCTTGTTGCCGCGTTCCCGGTAGCCGATCAGGTCACCGTCGACGTAGAGCCGGCCGGCGTTGACCTGTTCGAGGTGGTTGATGCACCGCAGGAAGGTGGATTTGCCCGAGCCCGACGGCCCGACCAACACCAGCACCTGTCCGCGCTGGACCTCGAGGGTGACGCCTTTGAGCACCTTGAGTGCGCCGAAGTTCTTGCAGACGCGCTCGGCGCGCACCATGGGCTGGGCTGGATCGGTGACCGTCATTCGCCCGCCGTTCCGATCTGCGCCTTGGCCAGCGCCTCGAGTTGTTTGGCCGTCAGCTTGCGAGACGCGCCCCGGGAGAAGTACCGCTCCAGATAGAACTGGCCCACCATCAGCACGCTGGTGACCACCAGGTACCACGTCGCGGCGACCATCAGCAGTGGCACGGGTTCGAAGATGCGCGCGGCGATCTCGCGCGAGGTGATGCCGTAGAGGTCCAGCGCGAAGGGCACACCGGTGACCAGCGAGGTGGTCTTCAGCATGCTGATGACCTCGTTGCCGGTGGGCGGGATGATCACCCGCATCGCCTGCGGCAGCACGGTGCGGCGCATCGCCAAGCCCCAGGACATCCCGAGGGCGGTCGAGGCTTCCAGCTGGCCCTCCGGCACCGAACTGATTCCGGCGCGGATGATTTCGGCCATGTAGGCCGCTTCGTTGAGGGCCAGGCCGATGATCGCCAGCATGAACGGAAACGACACCGTCTGCAGGTCGATGTGCAGCAGCGACGGCCCGAACGGCACCCCCAGCTGAACGTTCTGGTAGATGGTCGGGACCAACCCCCAGAACACCAGCTGCACGTACACCGGGGTGCCGCGAAAGATCCACAGATACATCCACGACACCGACCGGAACACCGGATTCGGCGAGAGCCGCATGACCGCGAGGAGGATGCCCAGCGCGACCGCCAGCACCATCGAGTACACGGTGAGCTGCAGGGTGTTCACCAGGCCGACGACCAGAACCCGCTCGTTGAACAGGTATTCGGAGTACGTCGACCAGCCGAAGGCCGGATTGGTGGCCGCGCCGTAGACGAACAGCCCGGCCAGGATGAGGATGACGCCCGCCGCCACCCACCGCCACGGGTGCTTCAGCGGCACCGCGTCGATGGCAACAGGGCCGTCGGCGGCGACAGGGGCAGGCGGTGGCGGCGGGGCGTCAACACTCATCTGTGATTACCGGCGATCAGCTGATTGCGCCGTTGATGACGGGCTTGTCGATCATCCCTGCTTCGACGCCCCAGTCGGTGGAGATCTTCTCGTAGTCACCGCTTTCGATGAGGTGCTCGAGCGCCTGCTGCAAGGACTGCGCCAGAGCAGAGTCCTTCGCCACGGGCCAGCCATAGGGCGCGGCGTCGAAGATCTCGCCGGCCGGTTCGAGCTTGCCGTCGGCCTGCTTGATCGCATACGAGGTCACCGGCGAGTCCGCCGACATGGCGTCGGCCTGCCCGAGGATGACGGCGTTGGTGGCTGCGTCCTGACCGTCGAACGGAATGATCTCGATGGCCGGGTTACCGGCGTCGGTGCACGCCTTGCTCTTGGCCGGCAGTTCGTCGGTCTCCTGGTACGTGGTGGCCTGCACCGCGACCTTCTTGCCGCAGGCGTTGGTCGGGTCGATACCGCCCCCGGGCTTCTGCGCCCACTGAGTGCCTGCGGAGAAGTAGGTGACGAAGTCGACCGCCGCCTCACGTTCCTTGGTGTCGGTGAACGACGACATGCCGACGTTGAACGTGCCGCCCTGAATGGACGGGATGATCTTGGCGAAATCGGATTCCCGGTACTCGGGCGTCAAGCCCAGAGTGGCGGCGACGGAGTTCATCAGATCGACGTCGAAGCCGACGATCTTGCCGCTCTCGTCTTTGAATTCGTTTGGGGCATAAGGGATGTTGACGCCGATGATCAGCTTGCCGGAGGACTTGATGTCCTCGGGGACCGTACTGGCGATCTCTTCGACCGCGGCACCGGTAGCTGCCGGGGTGGTCGACTCGTCGCCTCCCCCGCTGCTGCTGTCGGTACCGCTGGCGCAGCCCGACAGCACCAGGGCGCCGGAGACTGTGACCATCGCCGCGGTGTACCACCAGCGTGAACGTCCTCGGCGGCTCTCGTTTGCAGCATCCACGTCGATCCTCGGTTTCACGTTGCTCTTCTTTCTGCATCGGGCCGTATTACGTCCGTCTCGAACCGCCGACGACGTTAACGACCATGACCCCAGCGTGCAGCGCCGGTAACGGAACATTAACCACCGCATAAACGAGACACAGCACATTCTGCGTACTCGGCGACGCTACGCGTAGTCACATGTCGATCTCGTTACGCAAAAGATTCGGCGATTTGGCCGGGTCGGCCCATGCGCCTTATGCCACACTGCGCGCATGGCAACGCTGACTGCTCCGACCCTGCTTCCGCACCTGTGGAAATCGACGCTGATTTCCGGCGTCCTGGCCATCCTTCTCGGGATCGCCATCGTGGTCTGGCCGGGCATCTCCATCCTGGTGGCCGCGATCTTCTTCGGCGCCTACCTGCTGATCACCGGGATCGCCCAGGTGGTCCTGGCATTCAGCCTGCGCGCACCCACCGGCAGCAAGGTCCTGCTGTTCGTCAGCGGACTGGCCGCCGCCGTGCTGGGCGTGCTGTGCTTCCTCAGCTTGCAGGAGTCCATTGTCCTGCTCGCGATTTGGATCGGCATCGGGTTCATCTTCCGCGGTATCGCCACCGCCGCATCGGCGATCAGCGACAAGACCCTGCCCGGGCGCGCCTTCGAGATCTTCTTCGGCGTGATCTCGGTGATCGCCGGCATCGTGATGATGGTGATGCCGTTCGAGTCCCTGGCGACGCTGGCCCTGGTGGTCGGCATCTGGCTGATCGTGACGGGCGTGTTCGAGATCGCGATGGCCTTCGGCATCCGGAAAGAATCCAAAGTCCTCTCGGGATAGCCCTGAAGTCCCTTGTCGCGGACGTCACCATAGTGCGAGTCTCGAAGTGCTGGTTGTACAGCCATGCGACTACTACACTGTGTCGTAGACGACTCGGGAGATGGTGCACATGGATGCCCTCGATGTATCTCGCTGGCAGTTCGGCGTAACGACGGTTTATCACTTCATCTTCGTTCCGCTGACCATCGGATTGGCCCCGCTGATCGCGGTGATGCAAACCGCCTGGGTGATCACCGGTCGCCCCGAGTGGTACCGCCTGACCCGCTTCTTCGGGAAGCTCTTCCTGATCAACTTCGCCATCGGCGTGGCTACGGGCATCGTCCAGGAGTTCCAGTTCGGGATGAACTGGAGCGAGTACTCCCGCTTCGTCGGCGACGTGTTCGGTGCACCCCTGGCCATGGAAGGCCTGGTGGCCTTCTTCTTCGAATCCACGTTCATCGGACTGTGGATCTTCGGGTGGACCCGCCTGCCCAGACTCGTTCACCTGGCCTGCATCTGGATCGTCGCGGTCGCGGTGAACCTGTCGGCGTTCTTCATCATCAGCGCGAACTCCTTCATGCAGCACCCGGTGGGCGCGCGGTACAACCCCGAGACCGGCCGCGCGGAACTCGAGAGCATCGTGGCGCTGTTCACCAACAACACCGGTATCGCGGCGTTCTGGCATGCCGTGGGTGGCGCCTTCCTGACTGCGGGCACCTTTGTCGCCGTCGTCTGTGCGTGGTGGATGGTGCGCACCGCCCGATCCGCCCCCGGCGACGGCACCGCGACCGACACCGTCCCCGAGTCCCGCACCATGTACCGGCCTGCCACCATCCTCGGCTGCTGGGTGGCGCTGATCTCGGCGGCTGCCCTCTTCTACACCGGAGACCTCCAGGGCAAGCTGATGTTCCAGCAGCAACCCATGAAGATGGCGTCGGCGGAATCGTTGTGCCACACCGAGACCGACCCCGATTTCTCCATCTTGACCGTGGGCACCCACAACAACTGTGACAGCGTGGTCCACCTGATCGAGGTGCCCTACGTGTTGCCGTTCCTGGCCGAGAGCAGGTTCAGCGGCGTCACCCTGCAGGGAGTGGAAGATCTGCAGCAGCAGGCCGAGGAGAAATTCGGGCCCGGCAACTATCGCCCCAACCTGTTCGTCACCTATTGGGCGTTCCGCGCGATGATCGGCCTGCTGGTGGTGCCGGTACTGTTCGCCCTGACCGCGCTGTGGCTCACCCGAGGCGGCCGGACCACCCACCAACGCTGGTTCTCGACCTTCGCGCTCGTCACGTTGCCGACGCCGTTCCTGGCCAACAGTGCCGGCTGGATCTTCACCGAGATGGGCCGCCAACCCTGGGTGGTGGTGCCCAATATCGACGGCGACCCGATGCTGCACCTCACCGTCCAGGACGGGGTGTCCGGGCACTCCGCCGGCCTGGTGTGGATCGGGCTGATCACCCTGACGCTGACCTATGCCGGGCTGGCGGTCATCTGGTTCTACCTGTTACGCCGCTACATCGCCGCCGGGCCCCAGGAACACGACTCCGAGCCCGCCCCGCCGAAGCCGCCGGGCGACGACGAAGTGGCCCCCCTGTCGTTCGCCTACTGAGGAGACATCATGGGCCTTCAAGAGATCTGGTTCATCCTCGTCGCCGTGCTGTTCCTCGGCTTCTTCATCCTCGAGGGCTTCGACTTCGGGGTCGGCATGTTGATGGAACCGCTCGCCCGGATGGGGAAGGGCTCCGATCGGGTGCTGATCGACAAACGGCGCCGCGCGGTGCTCAACACCATCGGCCCGGTCTGGGACGGCAACGAGGTGTGGCTGATCACCGCAGGCGGCGCCATGTTCGCCGCCTTCCCGGGCTGGTACGCCACCGTGTTCTCGGGGCTGTTCCTGCCGCTGCTGGCGATCCTGGTGTCGATGATCCTGCGCGTGGTGGCCATCGAGTGGCGCGGCAAGATCGACCACCCCACCTGGCGCAACCGCGCCGACCTCGGAATCGCGATCGGCTCCTGGGTACCTGCCCTCCTGTGGGGCGTCGCCTTCGCCTCGTTGGCCCAAGGGTTGCCGGTCGACGCCGACGCCCAGATCCACCTGACGTTCAGCGCCTTGATCAACCCGTACACGCTGTTGGGTGGGCTGGCCACCGGCGGACTGTTCCTGCTGCACGGCGCGGCCTTCCTGGCTCTCAAGACCGAGGGCGAGATCCGCACCGACGCCCTGAGCGTCGCCCGGATGTTGACCTGGCCGGTGACGGGTCTGGTGGCGGTGTTCGGCATCTGGACCCAGCTGGCGCATGGCAAGACCTGGACGTGGGGCGTGCTGGCGCTGGCCGTGGTGGCACAGCTGGCCGCAGTGGCCTTGTTGCACAAGGGAACTCGTGACGGTTGGGCGTTCGTGTCGACGACGCTGGTGGTGGTGGCGGTGATCGTGCTGCTGTTCGGTGCGCTCTTCCCGAACCTGGTGCCG
Organism: Mycobacterium sp.; assembly: GCA_040512325.1. GTDB lineage: Bacteria > Actinomycetota > Actinomycetes > Mycobacteriales > Mycobacteriaceae > Mycobacterium. The sequence goes on from JBEVFK010000029.1 coordinate 17,777, forward strand.
TCGACGCTGAACCCGGACTGGAGCCTGACGATCTACAACGCGTCCTCGAGCCCCTACACCCTCAAGATCATGACCTGGGCCGCCGCCATCTTCGCGCCGCTGGTGGTCATCTACCAGGCGTGGACGTACTGGGTGTTCAGGCAGCGCGTCTCGACAGACCGGATTCCCGATCCCATCGGCCTGTCGGGGCAGACCCACTGAGCGCCTCTCGCACCGGGCCGCTGGATCCGCGGCTGTGGCAGGCCTCCGGCGCGGTCCGCCGGTTCCTGGTCGCCGGGGTCTGCTGCGGGGTGGTGATCACCGGGTGCGCGCTGGCGTCGGCGGTGCTGCTGGCCCACATCGTGGCCGGAATCGTCGTCGATCCCGCCGGTCGCACGCTGGGCGGATGGGCACCGGAGCTCGTCGCGCTCGCCGCTCTCTGGAGCGTCCGCACCGCGGCGCAGTGGACCCAGATGCGGCTGAGCCAACGTGGCGCCAGTGGCACCATCGCCGACCTGAGCGGACGTGTCCTCGATGCGGTCACCGCGGGCGATCCGCGGACTCTCGCCGAACACCGCGACGACGCGGCTGCCGTGGTGCTGCGCGGCCTCGACGGGCTTCGGCCGTACTTCACCGCCTACCTGCCCGCACTGATCCTGGCGGCGATCCTGACCCCGGCGGCGGTGCTGGTGATGGCGCTCCACGACCTGCAGGCCACCGCGATCGTGCTGGTGGCGCTGCCGCTCATCCCGATCTTCATGGTGCTGATCGGCCTGGCCACGGCGGAGCGCTCCGCGGCGTCACTGGCGGCGATGACCACCCTGCAGGCCAGAATGCTGGACCTGATCGCCGGCATCCCCACCCTGCGAGCCCTGGGGCGGGCGAGCGGTCCCGCCACCCGGATCGCCGAACTGTCCGCGGCGCACCGCAGGTCGGCCATGGCCACGTTGCGGATCGCGTTCCTGTCCTCGCTGGTCCTGGAATTGCTCGCCACACTCGGAGTGGCGCTGGTGGCCGTCAGCGTGGGCTTGCGGCTGGTCTACGGCGAGATGACGCTGGCGACGGGACTGACCGTCCTGCTGCTGGCGCCGGAGGTGTTCTGGCCGCTCCGCCGCGTCGGGGTGGAATTCCACGCCGCCCAGGACGGCAAGGCCGCTGCCGACCGGGCTTTCGCGCTGATCGAGCAGGCGCCCGCCGCCACTCCCGGCACCGCCACGATTCAGGCCGCCGGCGCGACGATCCTCGTCGAGAACCTCTCGGTGGCCGCCCGCAGCGGCAACGCACCCGATCGACTACACGCCGAGCTGGCACCCGGGCAGGTCACGGTGCTCACCGGCCCCAACGGCGCAGGCAAGTCCACCACGTTGCAGGTGATCGCCGGCCTGACACCGGCGTCGACCGGCCTGGTGAGCGTCGCGGGGACCAGCGTCGCCGAGCTCGAGCCCACCGCGTGGTGGCGGCAGCTGAGCTGGCTACCCCAGCGGCCGGTGCTGATACCCGGCACCGTCGCCGAGAACCTCGCCCTGTTCGGTGCGCTCGATGACCTCGAAACGGCCTGCACTGCTTCGGGTTTCGATTCCGTGCTGGCCGAGCTGCCGAACGGGATGCAGACCGTTCTGGGCCGGGGCGGGGTGGGCCTGTCGCTGGGCCAGCGCCAACGGCTGGGCCTGGCCCGCGCGCTCGGGTCGGCCGCGCCGGTTCTGCTGCTCGACGAACCCACCGCCCATCTGGACTCCGCCACCGAGGCCGCGGTCCTGTCCGCCATCGTCGACCGCGCCCGCACCGGCTCGACCGTCGTGGTGGTCGGACACCGCGCGCCGGTGCTCGCCATCGCCGATCACGTCATCGAGGTGGGCTCCCATGTGGCGGTCTGACCCGCTGTGGTCTGATCCATTGTGGCGGGCGCTGCCGTTGTTGCGTCCGCGGTTGCCGCGCCTGGTGTTGGCGGTGCTGTGCGGCGTGCTCTCGCTGGGCAGCGCCCTGGCACTGGCGGCGGTCTCGGCGTGGCTGATCACCCGGGCGTGGCAGATGCCGCCGATTCTCGATCTCTCGATCGCGGTGGTGGCGGTGCGCGCCTTCGGCATCTCCCGCGGCGTGCTGCACTACTGCGAACGGTTGGTGTCGCACGACACCGCATTACGTGCCTCCGGCACCGCCCGCTCGCAGATCTACCGTGCGCTCGCCGACGGTCCGGTGGACGTCGTGGCGCGGATGTCCGGCGGTGAACTCGCCGGCCGTGTCGGCGCGGATGTCGACGACTTTGCCGACGTCCTGGTGCGCGCCGTGCTGCCGATCGCCGTCGCGACGGTCCTGTCACTGGCCGCGGTGGGCGCGATCGCGCTCATCTCCCCCGGTGCCGCCGTCGTACTCGCGGTGTGTCTGGTGGTCGCCGGCGTGGTCGCCCCCTGGCTGTCCGCCCGCGGCGCCGCCGGCCAGGAAGTGGCCGCGCGCGACCACCACAGCGCGCGCGACGTCGCGGCCATGCTCGCCCTCGAACACGGCGCCGAACTCCGTGTCAGCGGACGGCTGCCGGCAGTGATCGCGGAATCTCAGCGCCACCAACACGATTGGGGTTCGGCACTGGACCGAGCAGCCCGGCCCGCCGCGTTCGGAGCCGCGGTTCCCACGGCGGCGATCGGAGCCGCTGTGCTGGGTGCGGTGGTGGCGGCGCTCGGTATTGCACCCTCGGTTGCTCCCACCACCCTGGCCATCCTGATGCTGTTGCCGCTGTCGTCGTTCGAGGCCACCACGGCGCTGCCGGCTGCCGCCGTCCAACTCACCCGGTCCCGGATCGCGGCGCGGCGCCTACTGGCACTCACCGCGCCGGGCCACCCGCCGACAACAACAACACCTTCGACGGCTCGCCCCGCCGACACCGGCGTGCGCACCGACGACCTCGTGGCGGGGTTCGCCGCCCCGGGCGCAGCCGCCCCGTTGACCCTGGACCTGCCACCCGGCAGCAGGCTGGCGGTGGTGGGTCCGAGCGGCGCAGGCAAGACCACCCTGTTGATGACCCTCGCCGGGCTGATCACACCGCTGGGCGGGACCGTACGGGTCGGCGGCGTGCCGATAGGGCACCTCGACGAGGCCGACCTGCGCACGGCAGTGGCGTTCTTCGCCGAGGACGCGCACGTCTTCGCGACCACCGTCCGGGACAACCTCCTGGTGGCCCGTGGCGACTGCACCGACACCGAACTCCGTGGGGCGCTGACCGACGTCGGCCTGAGCGGCTGGCTCACCAGCCTGCCCGCCGGTCTCGACACCGTGCTCGACGGCGGCGCGGCAGCCCTGTCCGCTGGTCAACGACGCCGGCTGTTGCTGGCACGCGTGTTGCTGTGCCGGGCCGCTGTGGTGCTGCTCGACGAACCCACCGAGCATCTGGACATCTCCGACGCCGACGACCTGCTGCGGGCGCTGCTGCGGACCGACGGCGGACTCCTGGGCGCCGACCGCACCGTCGTGGTCGCCACCCACCACTTCCCGGACCACCTCTCACCCGACCACCCGGCCGACACAGCGACGTCCGGCGTGCCCAGACTCCGCCTGTCGCCCGCCTCCGACGGGTACCCTGGCGGCCGCGTTGTCCGCCCCACTTTTCGCGCCTGATCTGGAGTACGAGTCATGACTGAACCGCCCGAATCCTCCAGGAATCCCGAGCCGTACCCGGGCCAGCCACCGGCAGGTCCGCCGCCGGGCTACCAACCTCAGTACCCGCCGCCGTACCCGCCGCCGCAGTACGGCAACTACCAAGGCGGTTATCCGCCGGCCCCGCCGCAGCCCTACGGCGGGTTCAACGGCGGCTTCGACGGCGGGTTCGGCGCGCCGCCGGTCCAGCCCAAGAACGGCCTCGGGATCGCCGCGCTGATCGTCGGCATCCTGTCGTTGCCCGCGGTGTTCGCGGTGCTCGGCGGATTCGTCCTCGGCCTGGTCGCGATCGTGCTGGGTGTCATCGGCTACCTGCGGGCCAAGAAGGGCCAGGCCACCAACGGCGGCGTCGCCATCGGCGGCATCGTGCTCGGTCTGCTGGGCATCCTGCTGAACGCCGCCGTCGTGGCCTTCGGCATCTGGGGCTTCACCCAGATCGGCGGCGGTGACTACTTCGACTGCATGCAACAGGCCGGCGACGACACCTCGGCGCAGCTGGAGTGCGAGGACGAATTCCGCGGCAACATCGAAAACCGCTTCAGTGTGACGCTGACACCGACACCCTGAGCCCCCTTCGACAAGGGATTCCATTGCAAAATGGAAAATTCGTCACGGAATCGGTTGCGGCTGCGCCACGGATGGGTGAAGGTTTACTGACAGTTGCGATCTCCCGGGTCTAAACCCTGCCCGGTGATACCGCATCGCAGTAATAGGAGGATCCGTCCTGAGCACGACCGGCACGCAAGCAGGAGAACAGAAGGCAGAACCCCGCCCCGGCGCAGGCGACGGTCCGGTCATCGAGATCGACCACGTCACCAAGCGCTTCGCCGACTACCTCGCGGTAGCCGACGCCGACTTCTCCATCGGCGCGGGCGAGTTCTTCTCCATGCTCGGCCCATCGGGCTGCGGCAAGACCACGACACTGCGCATGATCGCCGGTTTCGAGACCCCCACCTCGGGGGCGATCCGGCTCGAAGGCGCCGACGTCTCGCGGGTGGCACCGCACAAACGCAACGTCAACACGGTGTTCCAGCACTACGCGCTGTTCCCGCACATGTCGGTGTGGGACAACGTGGCGTACGGCCCGCGCAGCATGAAGAAGGACAAAGCCGAGGTCAAGCGCCGCGTCGACGAACTGCTCGAGGTGGTCCGGCTGACCGACTTCGCCCAGCGCAGGCCCAGTCAGCTCTCCGGTGGCCAGCAGCAGCGCGTCGCCCTGGCCCGGGCCCTGGTCAACTACCCCAGTGCGCTGCTGCTCGACGAGCCGCTGGGCGCACTGGACCTCAAACTGCGCCACGTCATGCAGTTCGAGCTCAAGCGCATCCAGCGCGAGGTCGGCATCACGTTCGTCTACGTGACCCACGACCAGGAAGAAGCGCTGACGATGAGTGACCGCATCGCGGTCATGAACGCGGGCAACGTCGAACAGATCGGCACCCCCACCGAGATCTACGATCGCCCCGCCACGGTGTTCGTCGCCAGCTTCATCGGGCAGGCCAACCTCTGGCACGGCACGCAGACCGGGATGGCAGGCGAGCTGGCCGAACTCTCGGTGCTGGGCACCACGCTGCGGGCCCGGCCGGGCGACACCAAGATCGAAAACGGTGGCCAGGCGACGCTGATGGTCCGTCCGGAACGGGTGCGGGTGTCCATGACCGAGCTCTCCGGCGTCGACAATTCCGTGGCGTCAGTCCGGGCGACCGTGGTGGACCTGACCTTTCAGGGGCCGGTGGTCCGGCTGTCGCTCGAGGCCGCTGACGGCTCGCCGATCATCGCGCACGTCGGAACCGAACAGAACCTGCCGCTGCTGCGACCCGGTGACGAGGTGTTCGTGGGATGGGCCGCGGAGGCCTCGCTGGTACTGCCCGCCGCCGACATCCCCACCACCGAAGACCTCGAAGAGATGCTCGACGACTGACCCGGTATCGAACTCCGCCGACGTTCGCCCCGGACCCCTCCCCCCTGACGAAAGGCATACCTGCCATGGCCAGAAACCCTGACTTCGATCCCGCACTGCTGTCCCGCCTCGCCGCCAACCGCGCCTCGCGGCGCCGGTTCCTCGGCGGTGGTGCCGCCGCGGCTGCCGGGCTCGCGCTCGGCGGATCGTTCCTCGCCGCCTGCGGCAGCAGTGACACCGGAAGCGGCAGCAGTTCCGCCAGCGCCGCACCCGACGACGGCTCGCCGGCCTCGGGCACGCTGCGGATCTCGAACTGGCCGCTGTACATGGCCGACGGCTTCGTCGCCGCGTTCCAGACCGCGACCGGGCTCACCGTCGACTACAAAGAAGACCTCAACGACAACGAGGAGTGGTTCGCCAAGATCAAGGAACCGCTGTCGCGCAAGCAGGACATCGGCTCCGACCTGGCGGTGCCCACCACCTTCATGGCAGCGCGCCTCAACGGCCTGGGCTGGCTCAACGAGATCAACCACGACCGCGTCACCAACATCGGCAACCTGCGCAGCGACCTGCTCGAGGCCAGCGTCGACCCGGGCCGCAAGTTCAGCGCGCCCTACATGTCGGGCCTGGTGGGACTGGCCTACAACCGGGCCGCCACCGGCCGGGACATCAGAACCATCGACGACCTGTGGGATCCCGCGTTCACCGGCCGCGTCAGCCTGTTCTCCGACGCCCAGGACGGCCTCGGCATGATCATGCAGAGCCAGGGCAGCGATATCGAGAACCCCACCATCGAGACCGTGCAGAAGGCCGTCGACCTGGTGGGCGAACAGCGGGACAAGGGTCAGATCCGCCGGTTCACCGGAAACGACTACGCCGACGACCTCGCCGCGGGCAATATCGCCATCGCCCAGGCATATTCGGGCGACGTGGTGCAACTGCAGGCCGACAACCCGGACCTGCAGTTCATCGTCCCCGAGTCCGGTGGCACCACCTTCGTCGACACCATGGTGATCCCGTACACCACTCAGAACCAGAAGGCCGCCGAGGAGTGGATCAACTACATCTACGACCGGGTGAACTATGCGAAGCTGGTGGCGTTCGTGCAGTACGTGCCGGTGCTCTCGGACATGACCGATGAGCTGAACAAGATCGACCCGGGTCTGGCCTCCAACCCGCTGGTCAATCCTCCGCAGGACATCCTGGACAAGGTCAAGGGCTGGCCCGCGCTCACGGACGAGCAAACCCAGGAGTTCAACACGGCGTATGCCGCCGTCACCGGCGGCTGACGATGGCCGGTGCAGCAGCCAGTAACCGCCAGCGCAGCAAGATCGCTCCCTATTTGATGATCTTGCCCGCGCTGGCCTATCTCGCGGTGTTCTTCGTGGTGCCGTTCTTCTCCCTGGCGCGGACCTCGCTGTCGAGCTCCGGCGGGTCGATCTTCATGCCGACGCTGACGTTCTCCTGGGACTTCGGCAATTACGGCCAGGCCCTGAGCACCTATCAGGACCAGATCATCCGGTCGTTCACGTATGCGCTGGCGGCCACGGTCATCTGTATCGTGCTGGCGTTCCCACTGGCGTACGTCATCGCGTTCAAGGCCGGGCGCTACAAGAACCTGCTCCTGGGCCTGGTGATCCTGCCGTTCTTCGTGACGTTCCTGATCCGGACCATCGCGTGGAAGACGATCCTGGCCGACGACGGCTGGGTGGTCGATGTCTTCGGTGCAATCGGCCTGCTGCCCAGCGAAGGCCGGCTGCTGTCGACCAGTTGGGCGGTGATCGGTGGGCTGGCCTACAACTGGATCATCTTCATGATCCTGCCGTTGTACGTCAGCCTGGAGAAGATCGACCCACGCCTGCTGGAAGCGTCACGAGACCTGTACTCGTCGAACCGCCGCACCTTCGCGAAGGTGATCATGCCGCTGGCGCTGCCCGGCGTGATCGCCGGCAGCCTGCTGGTGTTCGTTCCGGCGGTGGGTGACTTCATCAATGCCGAGTACCTGGGCAGTACCCAGACCACGATGATCGGCAATGTGATTCAGCAACAGTTCCTGGTGGTCAAGGACTATCCCGCCGCGGCCGCGCTGTCCATGGTGTTGATGGGGCTGATCCTCGTCGGTGTGATCATGTACACCAGGGCACTGGGAACGGATGATCTCGTATGACGCTCCAGGACCGGATCGCGGCCGCCAACACCGATGTCGCCGACCGCGCGGCCGAGGCGCAGCCGGGGTATTTCGCCCGGCTCAAGCTCGGTGACATCGCTCTGCGGGTGATCGCCGGATTGGTACTGCTGTACCTGTTCGTGCCGATTCTGGTGATCGTCGCGTTCTCGTTCAACGACCCCCAGGGCAAGTTCAACTACAGCTGGCAGGGTTTCACCCTCGACAACTGGGCCGACCCGTTCAAGTACCCGGCCCTGACCGCTGCGCTGCAGCTCAGCCTCAACGTGGCCGCGGTATCCACCGCGATCGCGTTGGTGCTCGGCACGTTGCTGGCCATCGCCCTTGTGCGACAACGGTTCCGGGGCAGTCAGGCGGTCGAGGGCTTCCTGATTCTGCCGCTGACGGCACCTGAGATCGTGATGGGCGCGTCCCTGTTGACGTTGTTCCTCGATCTGGGTTGGCCGGCCGGTTACGTCACGATCGTGATCGCCCACATCGCGTTCCAGGTCAGCTTCATCGCGATGACGGTGCGGGCTCGGGTGCGCGGCTTCGACTGGACCCTCGAGGACGCCTCGTTGGACCTCGGTGCCAGCCCCACCCGCACGTTCTTCAAGGTGACGCTGCCGCTGATCGTGCCGGGCATCGTGGCCGCGGCCATGTTGTCGTTCGCGCTGTCGCTGGACGACTTCATCGTGACCTACTTCGTCAGCGGTTCCGCGGTGACCTATCCCCTGTTCGTCAACGCCGCGGTCAAGGCCGCGGTGCCGCCGCAGATCAACGTGCTCGCCACGGCCATCCTGGTGATCAGCCTCATCCTGATCGGAGTCGGCACGCTCTACCGCCGCAAGCGCATCGACGCTTGACTCGGATTCACACCAGGGCGGGGATTCGCCGAAATTTCCGCCCCACAGTGAATCTCAATCACAGCCGGCGACCTCGGCGGGTCAGGGTCCGGTCGCAAATCCGCTTGCCCCGCAGCACCAGCGACGGGCAGGGTGAAGCCGATGCGGTTATCTCCTGAGCGACTGGCCGCTGTGGCCGCCGGTGTCACCGTGCTGTTGTGGGCGTCGTCCTTCGTGGTGATCCGGTTTGCCGGTGCGGCATTGTCGCCGGGGCCGATGGCGTTCATGCGGCTGCTGGTGGGCACCACGGTGCTGGTGATCGTTGCCGCGGTGGTGCGGCGTCCACTGCCCCGCGGTCGGGGCCTGCTGCTGGTGGTCGGCTACGGACTGCTGTGGTTCGCGCTCTACACCGTGCTGCTGAACTGGGCCGAACAACATCTCGACGCCGGCACCGCGGCGCTGCTGGTCAATTTCGCGCCGATCATCGTCGCGGTGTTCGCCGGGCTGTTCCTCGGCGAAGGCTTCGCCCGCACCCTGGTGGTGGGCATTCTCATCGCGTTCGCCGGCGTGGTGCTGATCGCGGTCGGCGGTTCGGGCGGATCCACCAACGACAGCCTGGGTGTCCTCCTCGGGCTGGTGACCGCGGTGCTCTACGCCGCGAGTGTGTTGATGCAGAAGGTGGCGTTGCGCTCGGTGGACGCGGTGACGGCCACATGGGTCGGCTGCGCCGTCGGCCTGCTCGCGACGACGCCGTTCGCGCCGCAGGCGTTCGACGAACTCGGCACCGCACCGGCGGCGGCGATCGCCGGCGTGGTGTTCCTCGGTGTGGGCCCCACCGCCATCGCATTTCTGACGTGGGCCTACGCGCTCACCCGCACCGATGCCGGCACTCTGACCGCCACCACGCTGGCGGTACCGGCCATCGCGATCGGACTGTCGTGGGTGTTCCTCGGTGAGATCCCGACCCTGCTCGGCTTCATCGGCGGCGGGCTGGCTCTGACGGGTGTCGCGATCACCCGCCGCAAGCAGCGCTAGATCCGTTTGCAAAAACCCAGTACAGGGTATCGAAATCGACATGGCCGACAACACAGTTCACGGTGCCGTGGACAGAGCGACAAGCACCAGCACGTTCGAGAACGTCGCTCGCGCGGGATATGTGACCAGTGGGGTGTTGCACCTGCTGCTGGGCTACATCGTGGTGCGTCTGGCGCTCGGCGGCGGCGGCGGCCAGAATGCCGATCAGTCGGGCGCCCTGGCCACCCTGGCCTCCAGCGGTGGCGGCGCGGTCACGCTGTGGATCGCCGCGGTGGGACTGTTCGGTCTGGCGGCCTGGCGGTTGGCGGAAACGGTGGTGGGCTCCCATCCCAACGAGCCGTCCGACAGCGACAAGGGCGCCAAGAAGCAGGTGAAGCGGGTCAAGTCGCTGGCGCTGGCAGTGGTGTACTGCGGGCTGGCGATCTCCGCGATCCGGTTCGCCAGCGGCAGTGGCCAGTCCAGCGGCCAACAGAACTCCGGAATGTCAGCGCAGCTGATGCAGTCCGGTTGGGGCAAGGCCGTTCTCATCATCGTCGGGCTCGTGGTGATCGGAGTCGGCGGCTACCACGTCTACAAGGGCGCGTCGCAGAAGTTCCTCGACGACCTCAAGACCTCCGGCGGCTCGGTGATCACCCCGCTGGGGATGGCGGGCTACATCGCCAAGGGTGCGGTGCTGGCCGGCGCGGGGTTGCTGGTGATCATCGCCACGCTCAACGCCGATCCGGCGAAGGCGTCCGGCATCGACGCGGCCGTCAAGGCCTTGGGCGAGGCGCCGTTCGGCAAGTTCCTGTTGATCGCCGCCGCCATCGGCTTCGCCGCGTACGGCGCTTACAGTTTCGTCATGGCGCGCTACGCCAGGATGTGACGCTCACGCGTAGTAGCGGACCGTCCACGGGTCGGTGTCGATCAGCAATACCCCGGGGCCGTCGTCGGTACGGACCGACACCGCCGTCGACGCGCCCGCGGTGATGCGGGTGCTCTGCTGCGCACCGCGCAGCCTGACCCCGAGCGCGTCGACCGACAGCGGTTGCTGATCGCCGAACATCACGAGCGCGCCGGTGTTGAGCATCCGGCGGGCGGTGAGCTGATCACCGGTGGTCAGAGCGCGCAGCAGCGCGTCGATCTCGGTGCGGTGCCGGCGGGCGGGACGGTGCAGACCGCCCAGGAAGCCCATCGCCCCGGCGATGCGTTGGTTCGACAACAGCGACCGGGTCAGACCCACCGTCACCGGCACGGCGCGCACGCCTGTGCGGGCGAATTGCCACAGCATGCTGGGTAGCTCCCAGAACGCTTGCAGCTCAGCTATTTTGAGCTCGTCACCGACCTCACGGACGGAGTACCGGAGAATGGCGGGGATCGTCATCGCCACCCCGGCGCCCATCTGCACTTCCAGGGTGACCTCCCTGATCACCGTGGTACCGCAGACGATGTCGGCGTCCGAGTGCAGTGTGATGTCCCGGGGCGCGATGAAGGTGTCGAAGAACCGACCGATCTCCGCGTGCCCGCGGTGCGGCGCCGAGCCCACCGGATCCTCGACCTGGCCGTCGGTGGTGAACAGGTCGACCCAGCCGGCACGATCATGTTGCCCCGCCGCGAGCGGAGACCGCTGGACGACGGCCAGGATGTCGGCGTCGGTATGCGCGTTCACGCCGAGGCGCTGACGATTTCGACATCGGCAGCGCGGAGGTGCTCGACGGCCTCCGCGGTGGACTCCGCCGCGACGCCGGCGGTGAGGTCCAGCAGCACCCGGGTGGTGAAACCGGCGCGCACGGCGTCTTCGGCGGTGGCGCGCACGCAATAGTCGGTGGCGATGCCCACCACGTCCACTTCCTCGACACCCCGGGCACGCAGCCAGTCGGCCAATGGCGTCTCGGTGTCGTCGGCGCCTTCGAAGCCGCTGTAGGCCGCCGCGAACTGTCCCTTGCGGAACACCGCCTCGACGACGGCGGTGTCGAGCTCGGGATGGAACTCCGCCCCCGGCGTGTCGACCACACAGTGGCGGGGCCAGGACAGCCGGTAATCCGGTGTGTCGGAGAAGTGCGCACCGGGGTCGATGTGGAAGTCCTTGGTGGCCACCACATGGTCGTACCCGTGTCGGCCGGCCAGCTCCCGGCTGATCGCCCTGGCCACCGACGCACCACCTGCGACGGCGAGTGAACCACCCTCGCAGAAATCATTCTGGACGTCGACGATGATCAGCGCGCGCATGTCGTCCACCGTATCGCCCGCTCGGCGCCCACGGCCGGCATCCACCCGGGACGTACAGTGAAACCGCCCAATTCGCCGACGGAAATGCCATGACGACATTCGACTTCTTCTCCGATTCCGAGCTTCGCGTTCCGGTCATCAACGTCGCCGACGCAGCGCTGCTGGCCAGCACCCATTTCGGCATCAACGCCTCGGTGACGGCGCTGGGTAGCCAACAGGACGCCAACTTCCTGCTCTTCACCGGTGACGGCACGGAAGTGGGGGTGCTCAAGGTCGCGAATCCGGCGTTCACCCGGGTCGAGATCGAGGCTCAGGACGCGGCCGCACGATTCGTCACCGACCGGGAACCGTCAGTGCGTACCTCCCGCAACATCGAACCCGCCGGACACGACGCGGTCGCCGAGATCACCACGGTCACCAGCGGCGGGTCGGGCAGCACGCTCTACGCGCGGGTCATCGAGTACCTGCCCGGCGGCACCCTCAGTGGCGACCGGTACGTGTCGCCGGCGCGCTGGGCGGCGCTCGGCACCCTCGCCGGACGGGCCAGTCGCGTGCTGGCGGACTTCGATCACCCCGGGGTGGACCGGGTACTGCAATGGGACCTGCGGCACGCCGACCGCACCATCGAACTGCTGGCCCCGCATGTCGCCGACACCGGTCAGCGCGCCCAGATCCAGCAACACGCCCGGACAGCGTGGCAGGCGGTGTCCGCCCTCTCGGCTCAGCTACCCGTCCAGGTGATCCACGGTGACCTCACCGACGACAACGCGGTGTGCTCGACCGACGACGCCCAACTCCCGGACGGCATCATCGACTTCGGCGACCTCACCCGGTCCTGGGCGATCGGCGAACTGGCGATCGCGCTGTCGGCGGTGCTGCGCCACGCCGGCGGCGAGCCCGCCGCCACCGTGCCGATGGTCGCGGCGTTCCATGCCCAACGTGCGCTGAGCGAGCCCGAGATCGCCGCGCTGTGGCCGTTGGTGATCCTGCGCGCGGCGACGCTGGTGGTCAGCGGCCACCAGCAGGTCGCGATAGATCACGAGAACGATTATGCGACAGGCGCGCTCGACAATGAGTGGCGGATCTTCGAGCGATCCGTCAGTGTCCCCGCCGAGGTCATGACCGGCCTGATCGCCGAGGCTCTGGGAGTCGGGTCCCCCACCCGGACGGTGCCCGGTGGCCGCCTGATCCACGGCGCCGGTGCCGGATTGCTGGACCTGTCCACCGAATCCGATGCCCTCGATGAGGGACGGTGGCTGCACACCGACTGCGAGAACCGGCTCGCCGCGGCAATACTGGGTGCGGGCGTCCCGGTGGTCGCCACCGGCTATGGACAACCGCGGCTGTCCAGATCCGTTGCCCTCAGCAGCGAATCGCCGGCGACCGTGCCCACCGGCATCGATGTGTGGGTCGCGGCGGACACTCCACTGAGCAGCCCGTGGCCCGGGGTGGTGACCGGCATCGCCGAGCATGGACTGACCTTGGCCGGCGAGCACGGCGCCCTTCAGCTCCGCGGTTCCGCATTGACGCTCGCCGTCGACGTCGGCCACTCCGTGGAACAGGGCGCCTTGTTGGGGACGGCCTCGACAGGACGGTTGTGGCTGCAGCTCACCGACGAAAGCGACCGGCAGATACCGGCATTCGTGCGCCCCGAGTACGCGCCGGGCTGGCTCTCGCTGACCCGTGACCCGTCGGCGCTGGTGGGGCTCGACACGCCACCGCACGCCGAGGAGCGCAGTGCCGGGTTGCTGGCACGACGTGGCCGCGCGTTCGCCTCGGTCCAGGAGCAGTACTACGCGCAGCCCCCACGCATCGAGCGGGGCTGGCGAGAGTACCTGCAGGACACCGACGGACGCAGCTACCTCGACATGGTCAACAACGTCACCAGCATCGGCCACGGCCACCCGGAGCTGGCCGCCGCGGTCGCCCGGCAGTGGCG
>JBEVFK010000030.1:0-31841 GCA_040512325.1 Mycobacterium sp.
CGAGACGACGGACGAAGTAGCCGTACCACTGGGTGCCGAACGGGACGTACACCCGAACGTTGTTGCCCTCCTCGGCAAGCCGACGCTGCTCGCCGTCGCGAATGCCGAAGAGCATCTGGTACTCGAAGTCGTCTACGCCCCTGGAGAATTCGCGTGCCATGGCGGGCACCGCGTCGACGATCGCCGGGTCGTGCGACGCCACCATCGGATAGCCGTCCCCCGCCATCAGCACGCGCAGGCATCGAAGATAGGAATCGGTGACCGCGTCGGCGTCGCGGTAGGCCACCGAGGCGGGTTCGTCGTACGCGCCCTTGCAGAGGCGGATCCTGGCCCCTGGGCTGGCCGCGAACTGCTTGCAGTCACCCTCGGTGCGTTTCAGATAGGCCTGCAAAACCGTTGCCAACCAGGGGAAGTCACCACGGAGGTCGCGCACGATCGACAGCGTCGAATCGGTGGTCGTGTGGTCCTCGGCGTCGACGGTCACCCAGATGCCCGCCTCGCGTGCCTTGGTGCAGATGAGGTGGGCGTTCTCGAGGGCGATCTTCTCGCCGTCGCGAGGCAGCGCCTGCCCGAGCGCCGACAGTTTCAGCGACACCTCGAGTGGCCGGGGCCCGTCGGCCACCTCGTCGCGCTGGCCGAGGGCCTGTAGCAGCTCGGTGTAGGCACGCACGGTGGCGTCGGCCGCATCGGCGTCGGTGACGTCCTCGCCGAGGTAGTCGATCGAGACGAAACGGCGCGAATCACGCAGTTCCGCAACCGACGTCAACGCGTGCTCGACGGTCTCACCTGGGACGAAGCGGTGCACCACCTGCCGGGTCACGGGCATCCGTTCGGCGGTGCGGCGGAGCCCGTCGGACCTGGCGGCGGCCAGGATCACCGGCCGGGCGAACTGCTGGAAGACGCCCATCGGTCAGCCCTTCATGTGGGGGTAGTCGTGGGTCACCGGCGCCACGAAGGTTTCCTTGATCGACCGCGCCGACGTCCAGCGCTGCAGATTCAGCGGCGAACCGGCCTTGTCGTTGGTGCCAGAGGCACGCGACCCGCCGAACGGCTGCTGCCCGACGACGGCGCCGGTGGGCTTGTCGTTGACGTAGAAGTTGCCCGCTGCGTGGCGAAGTCGCTCTTGCGCAGTGAGCACCGCGGCGCGGTCGTCGGCGATCACCGCACCGGTCAACCCGTACTTGGAGCCGCGGTCCACCACCGACAGGATGTCGTGGTACTGCTCGTCGGGGTAGACGTGGACGCTCAGGATGGGCCCGAAGTACTCCGTCGAGAACGACTCGTCGGTGGGATCGTCGGACAACAGCACCGTGGGGCGGATGAAATAGCCGTCGCTGTCGTCATATTCGCCGCCGGCGGCGATCGTCACGCCCGCTGCGCTCTTCGCCCGCTCGATGGCCTTGACGTTCTTGGCGAACGACCGCTCGTCGATCACGGCGCCGCCGTAGTTGGACAGATCGGTCACGTCGCCGTAGGGCAGCGCCTCGGCGGCGCCCAGGAAATCGTCGCCCATCTGCTGCCATACCGACCGGGCCACAAACGCCCGCGACGCGGCCGAGCACTTCTGGCCCTGGTAGTCGAAGGCACCGCGAATCAGGGCGGTTTGCAACACCTCTGGCCGCGCACTGGAGTGAGCGACCACAAAATCCTTGCCGCCGGTCTCTCCCACCAGTCGCGGGTAGGTGTCGTACCGGTCGATATTGGTGCCCACCTCGCGCCACAGGTGCTGGAAGGTGGGCGTGGATCCGGTGAAGTGGATGCCGGCCAGGCGGGCGTCGGCGAGTACCACCTCGGAGACGGCGTACCCGTCGCCGGTCACCAGGTTGATCACCCCGGGCGGCAACCCGGCCGCCTCGAGCAGCTGCATGGTCAGGTAGGCCGAAACAGTCTGCGTGACAGACGGTTTCCACACCACCGTATTGCCCATCAGGGCCGGCGCAGTCGGGAGGTTGCCCGCGATGGCGGTGAAGTTGAACGGGGTGATGGCGTAGACGAAACCTTCCAACGGCCGGTAGTCGGTGCGGTTCCATACTCCGCTGCCGCTGATCGGCTGCTGCTCGAGAATCTGGCGGGCGAACGTCACGTTGAAGCGCCAGAAGTCGACGAGCTCGCAGGCGGCATCGATCTCCGCCTGGTAGGCGGTCTTGGATTGCCCCAGCATGGTGGCGGCGAGCAGCTTCGCCCGCCACGGCCCCGCCAGCAGATCCGCGGCCCGCAGGAACACCGCCGCCCGCTCGTCGAAGGGCGTGTCGGCCCAGGCGGCCTTGGCTGCGACGGCGGCGTCGACGGCCGCCGTCGCCTCGGCGTGCCCGGCGTTGGTCAGCGTGCCGAGCACCGCGCGATGGTTGTGCGGCTGCACCACATCCATGCGCTCGCCGGCACTCATCCGGTGCCGGCCGCCGATGACGTGAGGGAGTTCCAGCCGGTCGGCCGCGAGGTCGGCGAGGGCGGCGGTCAGGCGGTCACGCTCGGGCGACCGCGGCGCGAAGTCATACACAGGCTCATTGGTGGGGAGCGGCACAACGGTGATGGCGTCCATTGATCAAGGTTCCCCTGTTGGCGGCCTCACACACTTAGCTGATCAGCCAAAGACCGTGCAGGCTGATAGTAGAATCGGCCAAATGCCGTCTGGGAGATCTGCTGGTCTGGGCCTCGGCCAGTTGCTCTTGGCGCTCGACGCCACCATGGTCAGCCTCGTGCAGGCACCGCGCGGGCTGGACCTGGCGGTGGCCTCGGCGGCCCTGATCGACTCCGACGACGTGCGCCTCGGACTCGCCCGGTCGGCCGGTTCGGCCGACGTGTTCCTGCTGCTCGGTGTCAACGATGCTGATGCGCTGTCCTGGATCGACACCCAGGCCCGGGACCATCCCCCCATCGCGGTGTTCATCAAGGAGCCCTCCGACACCCTGGTGCGTCGCGCCGTCGCCGTGGGCACCGCCGTCGTCGCCGTCGATCCGCGGGCCCGGTGGGAGCGGCTCTACCGGCTGGTCCACCACGTCTTCGAGCACCACGGGGACCCGTTGCGCGACTCCAGTACCGATCTGTTCGGCCTCGCGCAGTCGATCGCGGACCGCACGCACGGCATGGTGAGCATCGAGGACGAGAGTTCGCATGTCCTGGCCTATTCGGCGTCCAACGACGAGGCCGACGAGTTGCGCCGGCTGTCGATCCTCGGCCGGGCCGGGCCACCGGAACATCTGGAGTGGATCGGTCAGTGGGGCATCTTCGACGCCCTGCGCGCCGGCGATGACGTGGTGCAGGTGGCCGAGCGGCCCGAACTCGGTCTGCGTTCGCGGCTGGCGATCGGCATCCACCGCACCTCCGCCGGCCGCCGCGCGCCGGCCTTCGCGGGCACCATCTGGGTCCAACAGGGGTCGCGCCCCCTGGCCGAGGACTCCGAGAGCATCCTGCGCGGCGCCGCCGTCCTCGCCGCCCGCATCATGGCGCGCCTGGCCGCCACCCCGTCAGCGCACACCCTGCAGGTGCGGGAGCTGCTCGGTCTGGACAACGGCGACCCGCTGGATCCGACGACCCTTGCCGCGCTGGCCCGCGAACTCGATATCGCCGACGACGGCCGGGCGGCTGTCATCGGTTTCGACACCGCCATCACGGGTCCGCGGCTGGCCGAGGTCTTGGCGTTGAGCGCCATCGCCTTTCGCGGTGATGCGCAGGTGACGTCCAACGGGTCCCGGGTCTACGTGCTGTTTCCCAGCACCATCAAGGTGGCGTCGGTGACCTCGTGGATCCGGGGCACCATCGCTGCGCTGAACAAGGAACTGGGCCTGCAACTCTGGGCGGTGATCGCGGCGCCGGTGGCGGGCCTGGCCGCGGCGGGTGCCGCCCGCACCGAGGTGGACCGGGTGCTCGACAGCGCGCAACGCCATCCGGGTGTGCTGGGTCCGGTGACGTCGTTGGCCGAGGCCCGCACCACCGTGCTGCTCGACGAAGTGGTGAGCTTCATGACGGCCAACGAGCACTTGATCGATCCCCGGGTGCAGGCGCTGTCCGAGACCGATCCGACACTGGCCGACACGCTGCGGGTGTATCTGGACAGCTTCGGCGACGTGGCAGCGGCCGCCCGAGGGCTGCACGTCCACCCGAACACGGTGCGCTACCGGGTGCGCCGGATCGAAGAGGTGCTGGCTACCTCGTTGTCGGATCCTGAAGTGCGCCTTGCGCTTGCGCTGAGCCTGCGCGCGTTCGCCGGGTGAGGGTCAGTGCACCGTGATGGCAGCCAGCGCGCTGTGCACCAGGTCCGGCAACGACCCGCCGTGCGCCAGCCAATCGTCGAGGGCCAGGCGCACCGAGGCCATCGCCAGGGCACCGAGCAACCGGGGCCGCGGATCGGTAGGCGTCAGATCACCGAACCTCGTCGCCAGTAGGTCGGCGATCGCGGTCTCGTAGCCGACGTAGACCTGCAATGTCCAGGCGCTGAGCGTCGGCGAACTCCTGGTCAGAGTCGCCAGCTCGCGCACCTGATCGTCGATGCCGGAAAACCCGCCTGCCAACTCGTCGAAGGCCGCCACCAGTGCCGCCGAGGGCGACAGGCCCTCCGGTTGACCGGCGACAGCCTCGGTGATCCGGTTCAGCCACTGATGCGAAAGGCCCTCGGCGACAGCCGCTTCCTTGGAACTGAAGTACCGGAAGAACGTTGCCCGGCCCACCTCGGCGGCTTCGGCGATGCGCTCCACCGTGGTGCCCGCCAACCCGTTGGCGGCCACCAGCTGCGCCGCGGCGAAGGCGATCCGCTCGCGATTGGCGACGCGTTTCCGCTCGGCCAGCGAAGGAGGTACGGACTCGGACATCGGTCAAGTGTACGAGGGTGACCGATTCTTCGGATTCTTCGGTGATACGTAGTCTCATCTGGGAACATGTCTCACCATGATCGTGGAAGCCGAAACTCCCGCCCCACTGACCCGGGCGGCATGGGCACTGGTGCAGAAGATGCTCGCCGACGTCACCGACGTCATCTCCGCCGACGCCGAGACCGAGACCGAACTGGTCGAGGGCCTCCGGGTGATCGCACGGGTGTCGGCATTGTGCGCCCAGCTGTCGGTGGAAGCCGACCCGAACTTGCCGCGCTTCTTCGACATGTGCACGCCCACGCGGATGATCGGCGGCCCCAACCCCGACGGGAACTACTACCTGGCGATGATCTCCGGCACCGGGACCTACCGGGTGACCGGCACCCGCGGGACCACGGCCTATCTCGGCTTTCAGATGCTGGCGGGCACCGGACTGACGCCGCGGCGCATGGCGGCCTACGTAAGCGACACCGACCTCCAACTCGACGACGGGGCGTTCGCGCTGGTGTTCTCCCCCCGGCAGCCCACTCGCGAACAACTCGACGGCGCCTCGTGGATACAGATTCCCGACGATGCCTCCTCGATCGTGGTGCGCGAGTACATCGCCGACCCCGTGGCTGAGGTGCCGGCCTCGTTGGAGATCGAAGTCCTGGATCCGGCGCCACCGTCGCCGGTGTCCGACGCGGAAGTGGCCGAGCAGCTCACTGCGATGGCCTGGACCATCTTCAAGCTGGCGACGCTGCATCGCACGGTCCAACCCGAACTGCTCGAGCGCCCCAATACGCTGTTGACCGCGGAGGCCGCGGCGCTCGGGTCCGCCGACACCACTCCCGACAACCTGTACATGCTGGGCACGTTCCGCCTGTCCGGAGCCGAGGCACTGGTGCTCGAGTTCACGCCGCCGCAGACGCGCTACTGGAACGTCACCCTGGAGAACATCTGGCACGAATGCATCGAGCCCCGGCGCAGGCACAGCTCGGTGACCAACCGCGGTGTCCACCCGGACCCCGATGGCAAGGTGCGGATCGCGATCGCCGCCGAGGACTTCGGTCTCGGTCACTGGCTCGACACCGGCGGTCGGCACCGCGGTTTCGTCGTCGTGCGGTGGCTCGACAATCCGGCCGCACCCGAAGTCGAGGTGTCGGTCCGCACCGGAGCCACCCGATGACGCTTGCCAGTCGCTTCGACCCCGACGTTCTCATCGAACAAGCCTGCGAGACAGCCGGATCCGACGACTTCGGCGACATCGACGGATGGCGCGACGGCCTGGCCCTGCTGGTCGACGGGCTGGTGACCGAGGCTCAGCTGTCCGCTCTGGGGGTCGAGATCGCCCACGCCGACCTGATGCGGGCACTGGTCAACCGGTTGCAGATCATCGCCTGGCGCACCTCGCATCCACAGGTGGCGCAGGAGCAGATCCACCAGCCCATCGTCATCGTCGGCCAGCCGCGCACCGGAACGACCATCCTGTATGACCTACTGAGCCAGGATCCCGACCTACGCGCACCCCTGACCTGGGAGGTCGACGCGCCGTGTCCGCCACCCCAACCGTCGACCTATCACGACGATCCGCGAATTGCCCAGGCGCAGTCCACCATCGAGATGTCCGAGCAGATCATTCCCGGGTTTCTGGCATTTCATCCGATGGGCGCGCTGGTGGGCCAGGAGTGTGTCCGGATCACCTCCAGCCAGTTCTGCAGCATGATCTTCTCGGTGCAGTACCGGCTGCCGACCTACTACCGGTGGCTGCTGCACGACGCCGACCACCGCAACGCCTACCGGTTCCACCGAGTGTTCCTGCAGCACCTGCAGTCCGGGGTGGCGGGCCAGTGGCTGCTGAAGTCGCCGGCGCATCTGTGGCAGCTCGATACCCTGCTCGCCGAGTATCCGGACGCCGTGGTGGTCCAGACCCACCGCGATCCGCTCAACGTCATCTCGTCGATCAGCGCCTTGACCCACCACCTGCGGCGGATGTCCACCGACGAGAGCACCGTGGCCGACTGCGCAGCCCAGTCCCATGAGGAGATCGTCGTCGGGCTCGAGCGGGAAATGGCGTTGCGCGACAATGGCATCCTGCCGCCGGGCCGCGTCACCGACGTGCGGTACGCCGACTTCGTGCGTGATCCGTGGACCACGGTCAGGTCGATCTACCAGCAGCTCGGTCGCGAGTTGCGCCCCGAGGTCGAACAACGGATGCGCGACCACCTGGCCGCACATCCCGGCGACGGCGGTGCCGGCCGCTATACCTGGTCCGACACCGGCCTCGCCGCCGGCGAAGTGCGGGAGCGAGTTCGCGGCTACCAGGACCGCTACGGCGTCCCGACCGAGCCCTTACGGTGATTTCGGCGCGCTGGTCACCGCTGAGCGCTACCGAACGCGCCGAACTCGCGCCGCCGGATCGGCTGTCGCCTCGATCTTGAGGACCAGTCCGTCGCGGACGGTCAGGACGACGATCGCGAACAACTGGCGTTCGGCGTAGCCGAGCACCACCGGCTGGCCGACCGGGCCCGCTGCCACCAGCGTCGTGCCGGGTCCCAGATAGCGCAGCAGATTGCCTGCGACCGCCTCGCGGCCGTGATTGACCTGCGGCGGCGGGGCGGGATCGGCCAGGACCGTGCCGACGCCCCAGACCGTCGGATCCAGCACCGCCGCCAGTCCGTCCAGATCGCCACTGGCGCAGGCGGTGATGAACGCATCGGTGACCCTTTGGCGTTCGCGTTCGTCGACACCGACCACGTCCGGCCGTGCCCGTTCGATCTTCGCCCTGGCCCGCCGCGCGAGTTGTCGGCACGTGCCGACCGGCCGCCCGACGGTCTGCGCGATCGTGTCGAACGGGACTCCGAAGACGTCGTGCAGAACGAACGCCACCCGCTCGCTGGGGCTCAGCCGCTCCAACACCTCGGCGAGCGCGGTGCGCACCTCGTCGTCGAGGGTGATTCGGTCAGCGGGGTCCGGCTCGCGGGAGACGAGGGCCGGCGCTGCCCGGCCGGAGTCGGAGAACTCGTCGGGGGACTCTCGGCGCGCCCGTGCTGAGCGCACCTGGTCGAGGCACAGTCGGCCCGCGACGACTGTGAGCCAGCCGCGTGCGTCGTCGATCTCACCGGGGTCGGTGCGGCACAGGCGCAGAAAGGCTTCCTGCACAACATCTTCGGCACCGCCGATATCACCGAGCATCTGGTAGGCGAGGTTCACCAGGTACGGACGGTGCGCGCGCCATGCCACCAGCACGGCATCGTCAATCGGTTCGCTCATGTCTCTACGACGGGGCACGGTGCCGAAAAGTTACGCGGAGTGCCCAATCGCCTTCGCCGTAACTTTCCGGTGCCCCATCTCGTCCTCTATTCGCCATCAATCACTGTAGGAGAAAGCGAGTCGAAAGATGATCATTGTGGTTACCGGGGCGACCGGGAACGTGGGGCGGCCACTGGTAGCAGAGCTTGTTCAGGCAGGTGCCACCGTGCGGGCTGTCAGCAGGGATCCCGCCACCGCCGGCCTGCCCGCCGACGTCGAGGTGCTGTCGTCGGTGCGGGAAGCAATGCCGGGTGCTTCTGCGGTGTTCCTCAACTCCCGCGCGTTGGGCGCGGCAATGGACGATGTCGTGGCACACGCCCGGCACGCAGGAGTGGCAAAGCTGGTGGCACTGTCGGCAATCAACAGCAACGACGACGAGAGTCGACAGCCGTCCAGGGTCCGCGGCGACCGCAACCGGGAGGTCGACGAGCTGGTGGCCGGCTCCGGCCTGACGTGGGTGAGTCTGCGGCCGTCGGTGTTCGCCTCCAATTTCGCGGGGATGTGGGCCGGGCAGATCCGCACCGGCGATGCCGTCGCAGGCCCCTATGCCACGGCGTCCAGCGCACCGATTGCGGAAAGCGACATCTCCGCGGTTGCCGCGCAGGCCCTGTTGACCGACCGCCTGGACGGCCTGAGGGTACCGCTGACCGGGCCCGAGGCGCTGACCAACACCGAACTGGTGGACATCATCGCCGACGTGCTCGGGCGACCTCTGCGGTATCACGAGATCCCCCCTGACGTGGTGCGTCAACGGTTCCTCGGCCTTGGCTTCCCCGCCGATTTCGGCACCGCTTACGTCGCGATGCTGGCCCAGACCGTCGCCGAGCCTGCCCTGGTGACCCGTGACGTCGAGAAGATCCTCGGCCGGCCGGCACGCACCTTCGCCGACTGGGTCGCCGGCCACCACGAACTCTTCAACTGACAAGGGAGACAGTCATGTCCGAACCGACGCCGCCGAACTGGCTCAAGCCGATGAACAAACTCGTGATGGCCGTGCAGAAGCTCGGCCTGCCGACTGGGCCAGCCATGGTGCTGACCGTGCCAGGACGGAAGACGGGTCAGCCCCGCAGGACGCCCATGACGCCGTTCACCCACGACGGCCTGCTCTACAGCGTCGCCGGCTATCCCGGCTCCGATTGGGCCGCCAACGCCAAAGCCGCCGGGACCGGCATGCTGTCGCGCCGACGAAAATCGCGGCGGGTCAGCATCGTTGAGCTCAATCCCGACGAGTCTCGGCCCGTATTAAGGGCATTCGCCGTCAAGGTTCCGGTCGGCGTGAGTTTCGCCAAACGGTCCGGCCTGGTCCTGGACGGCACCCCGGATGAATTCGAACGCCTGGCGGGTCGGCTGACAGTGTTCCGGTTCGACCCGATCTAGGTCGGCTGCTCGATCGAGTACACCGGGTCGGCCATGAAACCGCCGACTGGTCCGGGCCGCACGCGACCTCGTCTGCAGCACGTCCGACGAGCATCCCGCCGGTGTAGGTGATCACCCCGACGACGACGCATGGACGCTCGACTCCGGGACCGAACGTGTTGCGGCGCAGGTAACCGCTCCGCGGCGATGAGCGCGCCGAAATCGCTGGGTCAGGACAGGCGGGCGACAGCCGCGTCGATGCGCTCATCGGTGGCGGTCAGAGCCATCCGCACGTGCTTGGACCCGCCGGCGCCGTAGAACTCGCCTGGTGCGACGAGGATGCCCCGCTCGGCCAGCCAGGCCACGGTGTCGCGGCACGGCTCGCCGCGGGTGGCCCACAGGTAGAGGCCGGCCTCGGAGTGTTCGACGGTGAACCCTGCCTTGCGCACCGCAGGCAACAACACGTCACGGCGACGCAGGTACCGGTCGCGCTGAGCCTCTTCGTGCGCGTCATCGTCGAGGGCGGCCACCATCGCCGCCTGCACCGGCGTCGGCACCATCATCCCGGCATGCTTACGGACAGCCAGCAATTCGGCCACCAGGGCGGGGTCACCGGCAACGAACCCGGCGCGGTAGCCGGCCAGTGATGACGTCTTCGACAACGAGTGGATGGCCAGCAGGCCGGTGTGATCACCGCCAGAGACCGACGGGTGTAGCACCGACAGCGGTGCGGCATCCCAGGCCAGTCCGAGATAACACTCATCGGAGGCGACGATGACGCCCCGCTCCCGGGCCCAGCCCACGACTTTGCGCAGATGGTCGACACCGAGAACTTTTCCAGTGGGGTTGCTCGGCGAGTTCAGGAACACCACCGCCGGCGTCTGCGGTCCGATCTGGGTCAGCGAATCCGCGGCGAGCACTCCGGCCCCGGCCAGGCGCGCCCCCACGTCATAGGTGGGATACGCCAGTTCGGGGACCACCACCAGGTCGCCGGCACCGAGTCCGAGCAACGTCGGCAGCCACGCGATCAGTTCCTTGGTGCCGATCACCGGCAGCACCGCATCCGGCGCCAGACCTGTGATGCCGTAACGACGTTCGAGCGCGCTGATGGCCGCCGCCCGAAGCGCCGCTGTGCCCGCCGTGGTCGGGTAGCCCGGAGATGAGCCGGCAGCGGCCAGCGCGTCGCGGATGACCGGCGCCACCGGGTCCACCGGTGTGCCCACGGACAGGTCGACGATGCCGTCGACGTGCGCGCGGGCCTTGGCCGTGACGTCCGCGAGGGTGTCCCACGGGAAGACCGGCAGGGACGCCGAGACTTTCCTCAGCACCACTTCTGCGTCACGTCGTCTCGCTCAGTCCTCGCCCTGCGGCGGGAGATCCTTGATCACCTGGGGGTCGTTGTCGGTCTGGCCGACCTTGGAGGCACCGCCGGGCGAACCGAGCTCTTCGAAGAAGTCGGCATTCGACTGGGTGTAGCCGCTCCACTGGTCGGGCACGTCATCCTCGTAGAAGATGGCCTCGACCGGGCAGACGGGTTCACAGGCGCCGCAGTCCACGCACTCGTCGGGGTGGATGTACAGCATCCGGGCACCCTCGTAAATGCAGTCGACCGGGCATTCCTCGATACATGCCTTGTCTTTGACGTCGACGCAAGGTTGGGCGATCGTGTACGTCACGGGGTCTCCTCGTGCTCCTGTCAGTGCTTCCTGAGAGCTGGCTGTCGTGCTTGAACGGGGTTGGGCTTGACCAGTATCCGGAGGCTGAAACCGGACGTCTGTGCCAGTGTGCCCTAACTTGCGCATTCCGACTTCGGGACACGCGTTACCTGATACTAGACGTTGCATATACAAAGCGAGTAACCCACGTCAACAGCCTTGTGCAACTTGTTGCATAGTACCGGCGGTACCGCCTAAAATCTGGGCCGTGGCACTCCCCCACGCAATCCTGGTGTCCCTGTCCGAGCGGGCCGGATCGGGTTACGAACTGGCCCGCCGGTTCGACCGCTCCATCGGTCATTTCTGGGGCACCACCCATCAGCAGATCTACCGCACCCTGCGCGGTATGGACGACCACGGCTGGGTCCAGGTGCAGACGGTGCCGCAGCAGGGCCGCCCCGACAAGAAGGTCTACTCGGTCACCGATGCCGGCCGGGTTGAACTGTCGCGGTGGATCTCCGACGCCGAGGTGCCCGCCACCAGGAAGAGCGCCAGTGCGACCGCCGATACCCGCACCCGGGACCTGGCGGTCAAATTGCGTGGGGCCACTTTCGGTGACGCCGACGCCGTCGCTGCCCAGGCGGTTACCCTGCGCGCAGAACGCGCCGCCGCGCTGCAGACCTATCGCGAGTACGAGAAACGACAGTTTCCCGATCCGGCAGCGCTCTCCGGCGCCGCCCTACACCAGTACCTCGTGCTGCGCGGCGGCATCCGCGCGGAACAGCATTCGGTCGAGTGGCTCGACGAAGTGCTGGGCGCGCTGGGAGTGACGCCGTGACGCCCTATCCGAACCTGCTGTCCCCGTTGGATCTCGGCTTCACCACCCTGCGCAACCGGGTGGTCATGGGTTCGATGCACACCGGCCTCGAGGACCGGGCCCGCGATACCGATCGGCTGGCCGAGTACTTCGCCGAGCGGGCCCGAGGCGGGGTGGGACTGATCATCACCGGCGGGTACGCGCCCAACCGCACGGGCTGGCTGCTGCCGTTCGCGGCCCAACTGCTGTCCCCATCGGCAGCCCGGCGCCATCAGCGCATCACCGCGGCGGTCCACGACGCCGGCGGCAAGATCCTGCTGCAGATCCTGCACGCGGGACGGTATGCGTACCATCCACTTTCGGTGAGCGCGTCGTCGATCAAGGCCTCCATCAACCCGTTCCGGCCGCGTCGCCTGCGCAACGTCGACGGCACCATCGACGACTTCGTGCGCTGCGCTCTACTGGCCCAGCAGGCGGGATACGACGGGGTTGAGATCATGGGCAGCGAAGGCTATCTGCTCAACCAGTTCCTGGCACCGCGCACCAACAAGCGCACCGACCACTGGGGCGGCACCCCGGAGAAACGGCGGCGGCTTCCGGTCGAGATCGTCCGGCGCACCCGCGCGGCCGTGGGCACGGAGTTCATCATCTGCTACCGGATGTCGATGGCCGACTACGTCGACGAGGGGCAGAACTGGGCTGAAATCATCTCGTTGGCAACAGAAGTCGAGTCCGCGGGGGCGACGATCCTCAACACCGGCATCGGCTGGCACGAAGCGCGGGTACCGACCATCGTCACCTCCGTGCCGGCCGGGGCGTTCGTCGACATCAGCAGCGCAGTCGCCGAACACGTGAGCATTCCGGTGGTGGCGTCCAACCGGATCAACATGCCCGACGCCGCCGAACGAATACTTTCCGAGACCCACGTGTCGCTGGTCTCGATGGCCCGGCCGCTGCTCTCGGACCCGGAGTGGGTGCGCAAGGCATCCGCGGATGCCGCCGACGAGATCAACACCTGCATCGCCTGCAACCAGGCCTGCCTGGATCACGCCTTCGTGCACAAAACTGTGTCGTGCCTGCTGAATCCGCGGGCCGGACACGAAACCGAACTGATACTGGGCCGCACTCGACGAGTGCGTTCGGTGGCGGTGGTGGGCGCCGGACCGGCCGGGCTCGCGAGTGCGGTGAGCGCCGCCCAACGCGGGCACCGGGTCACGCTGTTCGAAGCCCAGCCGTTCATCGGCGGTCAGTTCGACCTGGCCCGTCGCATTCCGGGCAAGGAAGAGTTCGACCACACCATTCGCTACTACTCGACCATGCTCGCCAAGAACGGCGTCTGCCTGAAGTTGGGTACGCGGGTGCGGGCCGAGGATTTGTCCGGCTTCGACGAGGTGGTGCTGGCCACCGGTGTCACACCACGGATGCCGGCGATACCGGGTATCGAGCACCCGATGGTGCTGACGTATCCCGAGGCCATTTACGGCCGCACGTCCGTCGGCAAACGGGTGGCGGTGATCGGCGCCGGCGGAATCGGTTTCGACGTCAGCGAACTGCTGACCACCGAGCAGTCCCTGACGCTCAATCTCAAGGAGTGGAAGGCGGAGTGGGGTGCGGCCGACCCGCAAGAGGTCAGGGGCGCACTGGTGACACCACTTCCGGCGCCTGCGTTTCGTGAGGTGTACCTGCTGCAACGCACCAAGGGACCGCAGGGGAAGCGATTGGGCAAGACCACCGGGTGGGTGCATCGCGCTTCACTGAAAGCCAAAGGCGTGGTGCAACTTTCCGGCGTCAATTACGAGAGCATCGACGACGACGGGCTCCACATCAGCTTCGGCGCCGACCACGCGGACCCGGAGCTGCTGGCCGTCGACAACGTGGTGGTGTGCGCCGGCCAAGACCCCGTGCTGGACCTGGTGGACACTCTCCGGGACAACGGCATCGAGCCACACATCATCGGCGGCGCCGCGCTGGCCGCGGAGCTCGATGCCAAACGGGCGATCCGGCAGGGCACCGAACTCGCCGCCCGGCTGTAGTCCCCGCGGCGCGAGCTGGGGTGGCACCCCAGCTCGCCGCAGAGGTCAGGCCTGCTTGAGCGCCTCGACCTCGAGGGTGATGGTGACCTTGTCGCCGACGACGGCGCCACCGGTCTCCAGCGGCATGTCGATGTCGATGCCGAAGTCCTTGCGGTTCAGCACCACTGTGGCTTCGAAGCCGGCGACCTCGCCGTGTCCCATGCCCGGGTTCACGCCGTTGAACTCCAGTGCCAGGCTGATCGGCTTGGTGACACCCTTGAGGGTGAATTCGCCGTCGAGGACGTAGTTGTCGCCCTTGGCCGCCACGCCGGTGGAGCGGAAGCTCGCGGTGGGGAACTGCTCGACGTCAAAGAAATCGGCGGACTTGAGGTGCGCTTCGCGCTGGTCGTTGCCGGTGCTGACGGAGGCCACGTCGATCTCGGCGACGACGGACGGTGAACCGTCTTCGGCGACGGTGATGGCGCCGCTGAAGCTGCCGAAGGTGCCGCGGACCTTGCTGACCACGAGGTGGCGGACGGAGAAGCTGATCGACGAGTGAACCGGGTCGATGGCCCAGGTGCCGGTGCTCAGTCCGGTGGTGACGGAAGCGGTCATGATGAATCTCCTCGCGACGTGGGATGCGGACTCTCCGAACCCTTGACAGTCCAAACGGACCAAGGTCCGATTCTATTCCGGACCGCGGTCCGCATCGCCGCCGGGTCAGCCGTAGTGGCCCATCAGCGGCAGTAGCAGCAGTCCCGTCGCGCACCCGCCCAGCAGGAGCAGCGTGCCCATGCCACACGCAATCGGGCCCGCCTCGGGTCGAAAGATCGCCGCGAGGGCGCAGAAGATCCCGACGATCGCCAGGACGGTCGCCATCAGCGCCGGGAGGCCCGCCCCGGCGGTGTGGGTGCCGTTCTCGAAGTCGGTGGCGAACTCCGCCGAGGTCCACACCGACAGTGCGAGCAGGCCCGCCGCCACCTGACTGACTGCGGCCACGCCGCACCACATCCCCGCGCCGGTTTCGGGTGTCATGGCTTCGATACTGGCCGCCGACAGGGTGCTCGGGCATGCGTAGGACTACTCGAATCAACCGACGAGCGCGCACACCTGTACGCAGAACGCGGCGCGGCGCTGTACAAACACGCTCTTTCGCGGGCGCGGGCTCACGGGCGCGCTGGGGACTAAGCGGCCAGGGGGGCGTAGGTGGTGCTGCGTTGACGGGCGGGACGGCCGATGCCGTTGGCGATGGCAATCAGTTCGTCGGCGGTCCTGGCCGAGCCGTTTTCGGAGCCGGCCATCCGGGAGATGGTCTCCTCCATCAGAGTGCCGCCGAGATCGTTCGCGCCGCCGTTGAGCATCACCTGGGTGCGTTCGGTGCCGAGCTTGACCCAGCTGGTCTGGATGTTGTCGATGCGGCCGTGCAACATGATCCGGCCCAACGCGTGCACCGCGCGGTTGTCACGGTGAGTGGGGCCGGGCCGGGCCGCACCGGCCAGATACAACGGGCTGGATTGATGCACGAACGGCAGCGGCACGAACTCGGTGAATCCGCCTGTCTCGTCCTGGATCTTGCGCAGCACGTTGAGGTGTCCGACCCAGTGCTTGGGGGTGTCGACGTGGCCGTACATCATGGTGCTCGACGAACGCAGACCCACCTGGTGGGCGGTGGTGATGACCTCGATCCACTGAGACGTGGGCAGTTTGCCCTTGGTCAGCACCCAGCGGACCTCGTCGTCGAGGATCTCCGCGGCGGTGCCGGGGATCGATCCGAGACCGGCTTCGTAGAGCCCGGTCAGCCAGTCCCGGGTGGAGATGCCGCTGCGGGTCACCCCGTTGGAAATCTCCATCGGTGAGAAGGCGTGCACGTGCATCGACGGCACCCGCGCTTTGACCGCCCGCACCAGATCGGCATACCCGGTGACGGGCAGTTCGGGGTCGATGCCGCCCTGCATGCAGACTTCGGTGGCGCCGGCGACATGCGCTTCCCAGGCACGGTCGGCCACTTCACCGGTGGACAGGGAGAACGCATCGGCGTCGCCCTTGCGTTGGGCAAACGCGCAGAACCGGCAGCCGGTGTAGCAGATATTGGTGAAGTTGATGTTGCGGTTGATCACGAAGGTCACGTCGTCGCCCACAACGTCCTTGCGCAGGGCATCGGCCAGCGCGGTGACGGCCTCGAGGGCGGGGCCGTCGGCGGTGGCCAACGCCAGATACTCGTCGTCGGAGCAACCGCCCGGATCACGCTCGGCAGCACGCAGCGCCGCCAGCACATCGGTGTCGATGCGCTCAGGGGCGCGGGCCGCCAACTCGTGGACCTTGTCGCGGATCGACTCCCAGTCACCGAACGCACTGTCGAGATCGGACCGGGTCTCGGTCAACCGGCCGTCGGTGTCGATTGCGGTGTGCAGATCAACCCGGCCCAATGATTCTTCTGCCTCGTCGGGCTCCTGCCACGGCAACCCGACCGGATTGACGTCGCGCGCCCACCCGGTGGCCGGGTCGGCAAGGGCATCCACATGGGTGCGGACCCGCGGATCGATCCACGCCGATCCCGCCTGCACATAACGCGGTTGGGCAGTCAGTCGTTGCACCAGGTCATAGCCGGCTTCGGCGGTGACGGCCGCCAACTCGTCCAAGGCGGGCCACGGCCGCTCGGGGTTGACGTGATCCGGGGTCAGCGGCGAAACGCCACCCCAGTCGTCGACACCGGCCCCGATCAACGCCAGGCACTCGGTGCGTGACACCAGGTTCGGCGGCGCCTGCACGCGCATCTTGGGACCGAGCACCAGTCGCGTCACCGCGATGGCCGCCACGAACTCCTCGATGCCGGCGTCCGGGGTCGCGGCCATGGCCGTGTGATCCTTGGCCCGGAAGTTCTGCACGATCACTTCCTGGATGTGACCGAACTCCTTGTGCGACTTGCGAATCGCATGAATGGTCTCGGCGCGCTCGGTCACCGTCTCGCCGATCCCGACCAGCAGACCCGTGGTGAACGGGATCGACAGGCGGCCCGCATCGGTCAGCGTGCGCAGTCGGACTTCGGGGTCTTTGTCCGGGCTGCCGTAGTGGGCTTCGCCCTTGGTCTCGAACAGACGCCGCGAGGTGGTCTCGAGCATCATGCCCATCGACGGGGCCACCGGCTTGAGTCGGGACAACTCCGCCCACGACATCACCCCGGGGTTCAGGTGCGGTAGCAGCCCGGTCTCTTCCAGCACCCGGATGGCCATGGCCCGCACGTAATCCAAGGTCGAGTCGTATCCGCGCTCGTCGAGCCACTGGGCGGCCTCGGGCCACCGCTCCTCGGGGCGGTCCCCCAGGGTGAACAACGCTTCCTTGCAACCCAATTCGCCACCCTGGCGGGCGATGGCCAGGATCTCGTCGGGCTCGAGGTACATGCCTTTGCCTTCGCGGCGCAGCTGACCCGGCACCGTGACGAATGTGCAGTAATGGCAGGTGTCGCGGCACAGATGTGTCACCGGAATGAACACCTTGCGGGAGTAGCTGATCGGTAACCGGCCACCCGCGCCCCGGCGCCCCTCGGCTTCCAGCCCGGCGTCGCGCACCCGGGCCGCCGATCTGGACAGATCAGCGAGGTCCTCACCGCGCGCGGTCAGCGCGACCGCGGCCTCATCGACGTTGAGCGCCACCCCGTCGCGCGCTCTCCGCAACACCCGGCGCATCGCGGCCGGGCTGGGCGAACTGGACTTCGGGGGGATGACCGGGCTCGGCAGAGCCGTGCCATGTTGCGAGTTCAGAGCCACTCCTCTGTAACCGCGGGGCGGGCGCGATTCATCCCTGGTGTCTCACTATCTGGAACGTCGGCGCAGGCCACGACGCCACAATAGCCCTCGACGTCGTCGCGGCGTGGCGGCCCGGCAGGAACGCCGATCCACAGCCGTCAGGCATTACGCTGCAGCAATCTTTGCGTCCGCGTAACTTCTACCCGGGCGGGGCAGTTTTCCGAGGGGTTCGAATGGGCATTTCCATGCGGTCGTTGTTGATATCCGGCGTGAGCACACTCGCCGTGGCGTCCATGGTGGTAGCGCCGGTGCGCACGCTGCCGGAGGCTCCCGTGGCCCAGGTCTCGGCGCCCGTCCACCTCAGTGCCGCAGTCACCCCTCTCACGCCCCAGGATTTCCTGGCCGCACGGGCCGACATCAGCGAAGTCGCCGCCGAGTTGGACATCCCCATGGCCGCCGACGACATCACGCTCCAGAACTCCGCCTCGGACTTCGTCAACTGGTTCTACCAGGGCATCGTCGAGTGGACTGACTACTTCGCGCTGGAGCTCGCGCCGTATGTGCTGCAGTTCCTGCCGGCCGGCTGGCTGATCACCAACCAGATCTACGCCATCTACCCACCGATCATCGACTTCACCGACAGCATCGTCTACGACCTGATCGATCCCGTCCTCAACGATCCCCTCAATCTCCAGGTGTGGGCGAACGGCATCGGCGCGGTGGCCTACACCGGCGTGGCATCACTGATCAATGTGGCCATCAATGAGGTCAACCTCGTCATCGACTATTTCTTGAGCTGGCTTCCACCGCTACCACCCTTGCCCCCCTGGCCGTTCTCCGCCGTCGCCGCGGATGCCACGGCCCAAGCCGCAACACCCACCGACCTCGGTGTGCCGCAGGTGCTGCGGGACATCCTCGGTCCGCTGGGTGCCCTGCTCCCCGCCGAGACCCCGGAGTCGGTCACCCCGGCCACGGATCTGGCCACCACCGACTCCGACGACGCCGCCTTCGATGCCGGCGCCCAGAAACTCGCGGCACGTGAGCAGACGAGCGTGCCGAGCGAGGACACCCTGCCGGCCGACACCGAGCCGAGCGACCCGGAAACGAGCACGGAGTCGGACGCAGACGACACGAGTGTCACCGAGGAGTCGGCTCAAACCGACGAGACCGCAGAGTCCGACGACGACGCCACGCGGCCCGGGGGGAAGGTTGGCACCAGGCCCGCTACGACGGAGCGCGACGACCGCGACACGGGAGCATCCGAAGACTCGCCCGACAGTAACGACGCGAAGGACGACAGCTCCCCCGCGCAGGACACGAAGCCGGACCGGACCTCGGATTCGGATTCGGATTCGTCGAGCAGCGACGCCTGATACCGCGCGCCGGAAACTACCTGCTCGACGGCGTCGGTCCGGGTCGCTGGCTGCGCACCCACAACCAGAACCCCGCGGGACTGGCGCCGAACAGGATCAGCAGAACCGACGAATAGGCCAGCACACCCGTGCCGCCGTAGACGATGTCGCCGCCGGGCCCACCGAAGGTCAGCCCGCCGACGGTCGCCAGAAATGTCCAAAGAGGTAGTGCTGCAAGACGGTTGGATGACGACCAGTAGGACGCCGCCCAGACCAGTGCCAGGTTGACCGCACCGGCGAGCAGGGCGCTGACCGGCAACGGAACGCCGCCGACACGGAACGGCAGCAGCAGTGACGCAGCCACGGCGCAGAGCACGCCGTCGACCGCGAGCAGAGTCAGAATGACGTTCCGCACAGCTGTGGGATCTGTCGCGCGCGGGTCCTGCGGAGCCACGGCGCGGACGGCGCCGGCGGTCAGGTGGGGATGCTATCCAGCAAGCCGGACAGGGAACCGACGACCCATTGGAAGTTGTCCAAGCGGTCCTGCCAGTGCTGCAGGTTGGGATCCAGATCTGGGTCCACGGTCGTCCCTTCCATAGTGCCGACTCTCCGGAGCGTACCGCGCCGATGCTCCCCGCAGGGCCTGAGTAGTCGGTACTCGAATATCCGCCGATCGCTACGCAACTGCCCGCCATCACATCGTTCGCGCCGACGATCGCCGTAACTTCAGCGGCACGGCGAAACCTCAACGGGGAGGACAGGACCATGAGCAGTCGGATTTGCGCGTCGATGATCGCGCAGCTGGCGTTCGGCGAGCCGAACAGTCGAGACACCGGCCATCCGCGCAACGCCAACAAGCCGAAGAAGTCGAAGTCACGACGGCTTCGGCGCCAGCCGGACAGCTGAGCCTGAGCTTCGCCGGCGGGACCGTGGAGGGGGCGGCCCCGCCGGCGATCAGGCTCTAGGCGGAATCAGTGGAACTGCAGACCCGCCAACAGGTCGGTTTCCCACCCACGCTGGTCGCGCTGTCCCGGAGTGCCGTCCACCAGGATGTAGTGCTCATGTCCCAGCACCGGTAGGGCGAGGTCGTTCGACAGCGCGCAGGCTCGACCCGTCGGGCCCACCACCACCTGCGTCGCATGCGCACCCAGCGCCGCGACCTTCGCAGGCAGGGCGTCGGGAGCCTCGACCACCGCGGTGATCCGCTCGTCGGGCACACCGAGTGCGCGCTCGTCGGGGTCCAGCGTCCAGTGCGGCAGGAAATCCTCCGGACCCAGCTCCGCGGTCGCGGCATCGAAGGCGCTGACGGCGGTGACGGTCCAGTAGAACTTCGGCACCGTCCACGGTGCACCCGGATATTCGCTTCCGCCGGACGCGGCGACGGCGGCGGTGGTCACCTGGTGCGCGCGGATGTGATCGGGATGCCCATAGCCACCGTTGGGGTCATAGGTGACCACCACGTGGGGCCGCAGATCGCGCAGGATCGCCACCATGGCACCCACCGCCTCGTGTTCGTCGGCATCGACGAACCGCTGATGGCGGGCATCGGGCTCGGTGCCGGCCATGCCCGAATCCCGCCACCGGCCTGCGCCGCCGAGAAAGATGGGCGCGTCGATGCCCAGGAGATGCAGCGCCGCGTGCAGTTCGGAGATCCGGTAGCCGCCCAGCTGGTCGGCTACCGGGGCCGCCAGCTGCGCCCACCGGTCGCCGATCACCTCACCCTCTTCCCCGAGGGTGCAGGTGACGACGTTCACCCGGGCGCCCAACGCCGCATAGTGCGCGATGGTGGCGCCGTTGTTGAGACTCTCGTCATCTGGGTGGGCATGAACGAACAGCAGCCGAGGGGCCTCGATCATCGGATCGTCTGTCGGCATCGGAACACCCTAACGGTCGCCCGAGTACTCCACCGGCCAGTTTGTCGGGACCTTTCCGGTCGGGCTGCGGGGCGACGCGACGGCACCTAGATTCGTCCGGTGAGGCGACGCCACCTCGAGTACGGCTGCGCAGTCATGGTGATCGGGCTGGTCGCCGGGCTCGCCGGAATGGCCACTACCGTCGTCCTGCACTGGGTGGAGCACCTCACCTTCCACTACTCCTTCGGCTCCCTGTTGGACGGCGTGACCGGCAGCAGCCCGGTGCGCCGCGCCGTCGGTCCGATGCTCGGTGGTGCGCTTGCCGGTCTGGGCTGGTGGCTGCTGCGACGCAGGACCGCGGTGCCGGAGCTGGCGCCGACCATCAGGGCGCACAAGCCGATTCCCCGCATTGCCCTGTCCATCGACGCCGGTCTGCAGGTCATGCTCGTCGGCTCCGGGGCGTCGCTGGGCCGCGAAGGTGCTCCGCGGCAGCTCTCCGCCGTCTTCGGCGACCTCGGCACCAGCCGATGGGCGCTGACCGTGCGGGACCGGGAGATTCTGTTGGCCTGCGCGGCGGGTGCGGGACTGGGCGCGGTGTACGGTGTGCCCCTCGGTGGCGCGCTGTTCGCATCGCAGATCCTGCTGGGCTCGTGGCACCCCCGCGTCGTCGGCACCGCCCTGATCACCTCGGCCCTTGCGGTGGCGGTCGCCTCGCCGGTGACCCACGACGCTGCCCCGCTGGTATGGCCCGACCCTGAACTGTCATACCTGCTGGCAGCGGTGGGGCTGCTGCTCGCTCCCCTGGCTCTCGCGGTGGGGGTTGCTTTCAACCGGCTGATGGCCGCAGCCCGCCCCGCACAACTGGCCACCTCGTGGTTGATCATCCCCGGCATCGCAGGCGCGGGGCTGCTCATCGGGATCTGCTCGAACTGGTTTCCCGAACTGCCGGGCAACGGCAAGAGCATCCTGACGGTGTCGCTCGACGGCGGGACCACCCTCGGAGCTGCGCTGGCCCTGCTGGTTCTCAAGCCTCTGCTGACCGCGGCGTTCCTGCGGGCGGGTGCGGTCGGCGGGATGCTCACGCCGTCTCTGGCCACCGGCGCCGCGCTGGGGTCGGCGATCGCCATCGCGGTGAACAGTTGGACCGAGTTCTCGCTCAGCATCCCGGCGGTGTCTCTGACGTGCGCCGCGGGCGTGCTGGCGATCACCCAGCGGGCGCCGGTCTGGGCGGCGCTTTTCGTATGGGAGCTGGCCCGGCCGCCCTGGTGGCTGCTGATGGTTTTTCTGGTTGCGGCTGCGGCGGCCCATGGCCTGCAGGCTCTCGTCCGGTCCCGCCGACCCACCGCGCCGGCCCGACCTTGACGCCCCGCCGGAGGGCCGACCGGCGAAACCTCGGGAAAGACCATCAAAAGAGTTAGCTGGCGACTCAGGTTCAGCTCAGCTTTGGTACGTAACCACTTCCCGACGTCTTCAAACATCGAGTTATCAAACTGTAAGAAAAAAGTTCGACAGCTATCATCTTCAATTTGGTGACGAACGTATCCACAATGCGCTCAACGGTCCGCTCAGGAGTCCGAACGCCGACAGGCGGTGTGCTGGCATACGAGCTGGCTACGTAACTATCGGATCTGGCTCGCTACCCGTTACACGCCAGGTCCAAACTGCTTCCAATCTGCGGGATTTTGCCCGCAGCCTGCGGAGTACCGAATCCGTCCGCCCACCCTCTCAACCCGCGCCGTCACCCGGAAGCACTGCCGGACGCGCCCGAACGGCGTGTCGCCACGGTCATCACCATGACGGCGGGCTTGGGCTTGTCAACGCCGCTGCCAGCGAACATGCCAGGTAAACCTAAGCCAGCCCATGAATTCATTGCTGGAAAGAGGCTCTCGCCGCACCGTCGTGGCTGACTGGGCCCCGATACACCCCGGGGATTCCCCGACGCGGGCGCGACACGCAAACATCTCTGGCGTTCAAGACGATGTACTGGCTGGGATTAAGCAAAATTGAAACGTTCACAGCTATCATCTGCCGCTGGCAGCATTTGTCATCCAGGCATATTTGGCAAATCTTCCCTCGAGGCGGGAAGTTTGCCAAAGCCACGGGCTAGGTATCGCAACGCCCTATGAGCTATTTCCGGGCCTTATTCGACGAGCAAATGTGATGCGACGTGGGTGGACCTGAATTTCGACGACTTTTGAGATTCGTTTGTTACTCAGGGCTTTCTCAGGTACGTTTTTGCTAGGTCTGGAACCGCACGAGTCAATCAGGGGAATGTCATGGATATTGCTATTCGGTCATATTTGACCGCAGGTGTGGCCGTCGTAGGCGCCACCGCCATCACGTTGGCACCCATCAACGTGCTGCCGCCGGACCTTGCGCTCCGCGGCGACAAGTTGGTTGCCGTGCTGGAGGACGTGTCACTGTCCACCCTCACCGAGCTCATGGCCGCCGCCAAAGCCGCGATCGCGCCGATCGGCCAGGGTGTCGAAGCCGGCTCCATCGCCGCAGGCGCCGCGATCGCCGAGGTGGGCACCGCACTGTCAGAGACGTTGGGAGCCAGCGTCGCCGGCGGCGGCATCGCCTTCCGCGCGGTCATCGACGCCCTGCTGGCCAACGGCAGCACCCTTGCCGTTGCGATCAACACAGCCATCGCAGCGTTCCCCACACCTGAGGCCTTCATCGACGCGTTCGTCGCGGCGTTCGCCTCGGTTGACCTGAACCTGTCGCTGGCGCTCGAAGTCGCCCTCCAGGCCGCCATCGATCTCGGCATCGACCTGGACGCGGCGGCCATCGCCGACGCTCTGCTCAATGCCGGCGGCGAACTGGTCACCGCCTTCAACGCCGCCATCGCGGCCTTCCCCTCGCCGCTGGAGTTCTCCGCCGCCGTCGCCGCCGCACTGTCCACCGTGCTGCCCGGCCTGAGCGATCTCGTCACCGACGGCGGCACCGCGCTCGCCGCGCTGATCACCACGCTGGCCACCACCCTGGCCTCCGGAATCGACCTTGGCGGTTCGGCGTTCGATGTGCTGCTGGCGGCCCTGCAGAACGGCGGCAGCGCGCTCGCTGCGGCGTTCACCGCGGCCATCGCCTCGTTCACCAGCCCGGAAGTCTTCGTCGACGTCTTCCTCGACGTGCTCGCTGCCGTCAATGCGCCGCTCGCCGCGGCGTTCCAGGTGGCCCTCGACGTCGCACTGAACCTCGGCTTCGACCTCGATGTCGCCGCCATCGTGGAAGCGCTCGTCACCACCGGTGGCGACATCGCCGCCGTGTTCAACCTCGTGCTCGCCGGCTTCCCCAGCCCGGCTGACCTGATCGCAGCCTTCGGCAACGCCCTCGGCAACATCCTGCCGGGCTTCCAGGATCTGGCCAGCTTCGCGGCCGCATCCATCGCCAACCTGGCGGCAGCGCTGGGTACCGCGATCGAAACCGGCATCGCCCTCAAGATCTCGGTCTTCGAGGCCATCATCGGCGGGCTGCAGGACGTCGGCAGCTCCCTTTACGCCGCCTTCTCCGCCGCGCTGGCAGCCTTCCCCACACCGGAACTGTTCCTCAACGCATTCGTCAGCGCCTTCGCGTCGATCAGCGTCCCGTTGGGCGCAGCCCTCGAGCTCGCGCTCGATGCGTTCATCACGGGCATCGACATCATCAACCCGGCCGCGATCGCACAGGCACTGGTCAACGCCGGCGCACAGCTTGCCGATCTGTTCGAGTCCGTGGTGGGCAGCTTCCCCACCCCGTCCGATCTGATCGCCGTTCTCGGTTCCGCACTGGGTGCTGTCATCCCGGGTGCCGCAGCCCTGGCAGCCGCAGGCGTCGCCGCGATCTCGAATCTGTCCGCAGCCCTGATCGCTGCCATCGAGGCCAAGATCGCCCTGGGCGGCACCGCCTTCTCGGCGATCATCGACGGACTCCTGGACACCGGAAGCGCGCTCTACGCCACCTTCGCGGCCGCGATCGCTGCCTTCCCCACCCCAGAGATCTTCCTCGACGCCTTCATCAGCGCGTTCGCGGCCATCAGTGTGCCGTTCGCGGCCAGCCTGGAGGTCGCACTCGACGTCTTCATCAGCGGCATCGAGCTCCTCAACCCGGTGGCGTTCGCCGAAGCACTGATCAACGGCGGTGTACAGCTGGCCGCCGCGTTCGAAGCGGTGCTGGGCAACTTCCCCTCGCCGATCGAACTGATTGCCGCATTCTCCGCCGCGATCAACCCGTTCATCCCGAACTTCGGGGCCATCGCCGAGGCCACCGCCCTGGCGATCTCGAATCTGTCGGCGGCGCTCGCCAGCGCCATCGAGTCCGGCTTCGGGTTCGGCGGCGTCGCGTTCGAAGCCCTCGTCAACGGCGTCACCACCGTCACCGGCCAGCTGGGCGCCGCCTTCCAGGCGGTCCTCGAGCTGTTCCCGTCGCCGGAGCTCTTCGCCCAGGCACTGGCGAATGCGTTCGGTGAGATCGGCCCGATCGTGGCCAATCTGGGCGCCTCGCTGGTGGCCGGTCTGCAGGGCTCGCTGGAACTCGGCGCTGCCGCGTTCGAGGCGCTCGCCGATATCTCGGTCGACATCGGCGCGTCGATCTCTGCGTCGCTGTCTCTCGCTCTCGAGGGCCTGCCGACACCCGGTGAGGTCATCGGAGCCGTGGGCACCGCCGCCGAAGGCTTCGTCGAAGCCGCCGGCTACGTGGGCGACACCATCACCGCAGCGGTCAACAACTTCACCACGGTGGTCAACACCGTCGCGGTGGCGTTCCGCGACACCACCGCGACAGCGATCGCCAACGGCCAGAACTCGCTGGAAGCCATCGTGTCCGGCCTCATCGCCGCGGCAGCGCAGCTCAGCCTGGGCTTCAATGTCGGGGTCGACGTCGATGTCGAAGCCGGTGGCGAAGTTGGCACCGGTGCCAGGACCTCCACCGCCGACGTGGCGGACGCTTCGGGTATCGGCGGCGGCCAGACGTTCAGCATCGCAACGCCTTCGCCCGCCACCACCGGCGCCACCAAGGTCGAGACGGCCGCCACCGCGCCCGTCGTCGACGCGACCGTGCCGGTCAAGGGTGAAGAGGTCAAGCCCGTCAAGGTCAAGCCGTTCAACCCGCTCGCCACCGCGGCCGAGGACACCAAGCACACCCTGGACAACGCAGGCAAGCAGATCACCGCCGGCCTGGACCAGACCCGCAAGAACATCGAAGGCGGCCTGGCCGGTCTTCGTGACGGTGTGGAAAAGGCCCTCGGAGTGAAGAAGCCGGCAGCCGATTCCGACAAGGACAGCACTCCCGCCAAGGACACCGACTCCGACAAGAGCTCGAGCACGAGCTCCGACTCGAAGGACAAGTCCGAGAGCAAGTCCAGCAGCAGCAGCGACTCGGGTGAGAAGTAGTCATCTGAGCACCACGTAACCGACTCGGCCCCACCCGCGAAAGCGAGTGGGGCCGAGTTCGTTGCGGCAGGATTCGTTCGGGCCGGGTTTTTCAGAACCGGGTACCAGGAATTACTTCGGGGCTTTCACCCAGTCGCCTGCGTCTCCGACGATGCCGATGGGCACCGCACCGCCGAGGCTGACGTTCTCCACAGACGGTCCCGCTGCGACGATCGTGGTGTCCTGCAGGATGGGCAGCACCGTCGACAGGCTCCACAGGCGTGGCTCCACGGCCTTGATCACGTCATCGATGCGCTTCGAACCGTCAAGAGCCCCTTCGATATCGGCCTGGATGCTGGTATCGCAGAGTCCGGTGATATTGGACGGCGCCTGCACCAGGGTGTCGGAATCCGGTTCGGCAGGGACCGTGGTCTCAGGCGTGGGCGGCTCCGAGGTGCCCGCCGGCTCGGTGCTGGTCGGCCTCGGGCTGGTTGTCACCTCGACCGGCTCGAGGGCCTGGCAGCCGTACCGAGACGCCAGGGAGGTGGCCAGATCGCCGCCGGCGTGGTGCCACCCCACGATCGCGTCGATGCTGTTGTCCACCAACGCTTCCCCGAAGAGCACCACTGGGTCCAGCGCCGACACCGACGCCGCGATCCCGACGTTGCGCAGCTGGTCGGCCGCGGTGTTGGCCACCGCCACCGAGGTCGGATCATTGGCGGCCACACCGATCACCAGGGGCAGCTGAACTCCGTCCTTGCTGATGTTGCCGCGTGTCTCCGGCGCCGGCGTGGGAACCGTCGAGGTTCTCGATCCGGCCGACGGCGACGGGCCCGACGACGGCGGGGTGTCCGGCTCGACCACATAGCCGGCCGCTTGGAGCAGTGCCAGCGCGGACTCCTGGGTCATCGCCGGCGGGGCGGTGGGCACGTAGCCGGGATCGGACGGGGCCCGCACCTGCGCCTGGGCCATCGTCACGGTGTTGTCGCTGCCTGCGCCGACGGCGGCCAGCAGGTCGACATCGAGGAGGCCCAGAACCGCCTTGCGCACTTGCACATCGGCGAGTGCGGGCTGCTGGGCGCGCAACGACATCTGCATCACCCGCGGCGTCACGATGCGCGCGGTCCGGACATCCGGGATCGCCGACAACTGGGCGAACGCGGCCGCGCCGCCGTGCACCTGGGCTACCTGGGTGTCGCCGTTGCGGATCGAATCGGCCAGTGCCGCAGTGGCTCCGGCCCGCCGGAACAGAATCTGGTCCGGCTGGGCCGGCGTGCCCCAGAACCGGTCATTGCGAGCCAGCAGGATCTCGTCACGCTGCGGGTCGATGTTGTCGACCCGGAACTGTCCGCCGGTGACCGGCATCGCCCTGGCCAGGCCGGCGGGGAAGCCACCGGGCACATCTTTGACGATGTGGGCCGGCAGGATGTCGCTGAACAACTCACGCCAGGCCGGGTAGGGCTGCGAGAACGTGACCACGGCGGTCTTGCCGCCCTCGATCGACTGGACGCCGGTGATCAGGTCGTACCCGGCGGGATCGACCACACCGGGTTGACTGACCATCTGGCGCCACAGGTACCAGAAGTCGTCGGCGGCGATGGGGGCGTTGTCCGTCCACGACGCTTCCGGCTTGATCTTGTAGGTGACGGTGAAATCCCCGGTGTCGGAGACCTCGGCGGACTCCAACAACGTGGTGTCCAGCTCCCACCGGGACCCCGTCGGCGACGTCGCGTCGGGCACCGGCCGGAACGCGCTGGGCAGCACCAGGGCGCTGATCGCCGCGTTCACCGGCGACTGATCGGACAGCAGGTGCGGGTTGAACCCTGCGCCGATGTTGTCGATACCCATGATGATCTGGGTGGCCTTCGGCGGCGGAGGCGGCGTGCTCTCCGTCGTCTCGGTGCTCTGCGGCGCCGGCGGCGGACTCACCGTGCAGCCGCCGAGCAGCAGCAGCGACAGCAGTGCGCCAGTCGTCAGGAGGGGTGTCCTCATCGAGACTCGGCGCGGCACGCCCTTCAGGGTATCGACAGGATCATCTGTGGTTCCGGCGCCACTGAGTCAGCTCTTCGCAGCGGCTTTGGCCCGCGACTTCGAGCGGGCTCGCAGTGTGGCGGCGAGCTCCACCTTGCGGACCCGGACGACCTCCGGTGTCACTTCGACACACTCGTCCTCGGCGCAGAACTCCATGGCCTGCTCGAGGCCCATCTCCATGGGACGTGCCAGCGTCTCGAAGACGTCGGCATTGGCCGAGCGCATGTTGGTGAGCTTCTTCTCGCGAGTGGCGTTGATGTCGAGGTCTTCGGCGCGCGGGTTGATACCCACCACCTGGCCCTCGTAGGTGTCGTCACCGGGCTCGACGAAGAACTGGCCGCGGTCGGACAACTGGGTGAGCGCGAACGGCGTGATCTTGCCGGTGCGATCGGAGACCAGCGAACCGGTGTGCCGGGCGCGGATCTCGCCCGCCCACGGGCGGTACCCGTCGAACACCGCGTTGGCGATGCCGGTGCCGCGGGTCAGCGTCAGGAAGTCGGTGCGGAAGCCGATCAGCCCACGGCTGGGCACGATGAAGTCCATGCGCACCCATCCGGCGGCGTGGTTGGCCATCTCCTCCATGCGGCCTTTGCGGCCGGCCATCAGCTGCGTGACGGCGCCGACGAACTCCTCGGGACAGTCGATGGTCATGGCCTCGAAGGGCTCGTGCACCTTGCCGTCGACGAGCCGGGTGACCACCTGCGGTTTGCCGACGGTCAGCTCGAATCCCTCGCGCCGCATCTGCTCGACGAGGATGGCCAGGGCCAGCTCACCACGGCCCTGCACCTCCCAGGCGTCGGGGCGGTCGATGTCGACGACCTTGATGGACACGTTGCCGACGAGCTCGCTGTCGAGGCGGCTCTTGACCATGCGGGCGGTGAGCTTGTGTCCGGAGACCTTGCCCGCCAGCGGCGAGGAGTTGGTGCCGATGGTCACCGAGATGGCGGGCTCGTCGACGGTGATGCGCGGCAGTGCGTGGGCATGCTCGACGTCGGCGAGGGTGTCGCCGATCATGATCTCGGGCATGCCGGCGACGGCGACGATGTCACCGGCGACGGCTTCGTCGGTGCTGGTGCGCTCGACGCCCTCGGTGGCCAGCAGTTCGGTGATCTTGGCGTTGGTGATGACGGGATGGCCGTCCACTTCCCGCATCC
The DNA here is from genome assembly GCA_040512325.1 of Mycobacterium sp. Classification (GTDB taxonomy): domain Bacteria; phylum Actinomycetota; class Actinomycetes; order Mycobacteriales; family Mycobacteriaceae; genus Mycobacterium. The sequence continues at coordinate 29,418 of JBEVFK010000030.1, forward strand.
AGGCCACTTGCTGGCCCTTCTTGATCCGACCCTTGTAAATGCGGATCAGCGCCAGGCGGCCGAGGAACGCCGAGGCGTCCAGGTTGGTCACCAGGGCCTGCAGCGGGGCCTCCGGGTCGCCCTGGGGTGCCGGGATGTGCTCCAGCAGCACGTCGAACAGCACGTCGAGGTTCTCGCCGTCGGGGTTCTCGCCGTTGGCCGGCTGATTGGTGCTGGCGATGCCCGCGCGGCCCGAGGCGTACAGCACCGGCAGCCCGAGGGCGTCCTCGGCGGCCTTCTGGGCGGCGTCGTCGAGATCGGAGGCGACGTCGAGCAACAGATCGTGGCTCTCGGAGACCACTTCGGCGATCCGCGCGTCGGGGCGGTCGGTCTTGTTGACACACAGGATCACCGGCAGGTGTGCGGTCAGCGCCTTGCGCAGCACGAACCGGGTCTGCGGCAGCGGGCCCTCGGAGGCGTCCACCAACAGCAGCACGCCGTCGACCATGGACAGGCCGCGTTCGACCTCACCACCGAAGTCCGCGTGGCCCGGGGTGTCGATGACGTTGATCACCGTCATGCTGCCGTCGGGGTTCAGACGGTGCACGGCGGTGTTCTTCGCCAGGATGGTGATGCCCTTTTCTTTCTCCAGGTCACCGGAGTCCATCAGGCGTTCGGTCGTGTCGTCGCCGCGGTGCGTCAGCGCACCCGACTGGCGCAGCATTGCATCGACCAGGGTCGTCTTGCCGTGGTCGACGTGAGCGACGATGGCGACGTTTCTAAAGTTGGGCAGAGAATCCACGTGGATGATTCTCGCAGTGCAGGTAACCAATCGCGAAAACGGCGACAACAGCTGAAAGGCCCGATGAGCTCGAAAACGTACTCCGACATCAAAGCGAAGAAGAAATGTTGTCGGTCCAAGCCGCGCTGCAAGCGCTGCCCTCTGGTCCTGCACAAGGTGCACAAGGCCGAACTCACCGGGATCCGCGGTAAAGAACTCGACAAGGTCTTCAAGCGGGCCCGAAAGGCCTGAAAACTATCCCTGACCTCGCCAGACGAGTAGCCTGACACTATCCGTCAGACAATGGTTGGAGGTCACGATCATGACGGTTTTCGCAGCACTCACCATCATTCTCGTCGTCGTTCTGGCCACCGCCGCAACCCTGGCGATCTACCTCGGATTGTTGAACTGGATGGGCGCATTCTTCGTCGTGCGGTGTGGCACATGCCACCATTTGACGTACGCCAGCGCCAACCAGTTACAGCGCTCGTGCCCGCATTGCCGGCATCCGGTACTCCTGCATCCGCTCTACGCCGCCCACCATCCGCGCACCGTTTCGCAGGTGCGGGTGGTCGGCGACCGGCTCAAGTACTGAGCGCCGAGAGGGTCACTGGACGGCCGTGCCGTCCAGTGGGAAGAGCTGTGCCGACCGTCTGTGACGTCTCGGGCAATCCACTGCTGGCGCACCCGGCGGTGTGCGAATATTCGCACCGGCCGACGGTGTCGTCGGTGGATGGGAGCGGTCGTCATGCGCAGGTTCATTCGATCTCTGACAGTCACCGTCGTCGTGTTGCTCGCGGCGGTCGCGTTGGCAATCGGAACCACGGTCACCACGGCGGTGACGCTGACCGCGACCACCGCTTTGATCATGGGTGGCACCGGAAGACCGAATCCGGACGACTTCCCGGGCTACGTGCCCAACGTCGCTCAGTACTACATCTATCCGAACTCGACCTGCCAGCCGACAGGTGACCCGTGTGATCTCCAGGCGGTGTACACCCCCGAGACCGCGTGGCCGGTGTACGGCGGGCCGGATGCACCCACGTGGAAGCAGTCGATCCTGCAGGGCACCGCGCTCTTCGACGAGGCCGTCCAGGAGCAGCTCGATGTTCTGGGCCCCGACGACGATCTGGTGCTCTTCGGCTACTCGCAGAGCGGTGCCATCCTCGCCTATCAGAAGGAAAGCCTCGCCGGGTTGACGGACGAGGAGAAGGCCCAGATCGAATTCGTCGTCATCGGCGATGTGTCGCGGCCCAACGGCGGCCTCAACGCCCGCCTGTTGGGATTCTCCGTTCCGATCGTCGAATTCCCGTTCGGTCCGGTGATGCCCACCGACACCGGCATCAAGACCACCGACATCGCCATGAAGTGGGACATCATCGCCGACGCCCCGCTGTACCTGACGAACCCGCTGGCGATGATCAACGCCATCCTGGGCTTCGAGTACGTGCACGGCACCTACCCCTACCCGACGGAAGCGACGCCGGACCGCACACCGGGCGGCTACACCACCGAACAGTGGCAGTGGTTGATGGATTACCCGGAGCTCTACCCCGACCTGGTCGACATCGAGGAGAAGGGCGACACCACCTACCTGACCGTCACCCCGACGGTGCTGCCCCTGGTCGCGCCGCTGCACGGCACCGTGTTGAAGCCGTTGGCGG
>JBEVFK010000031.1:0-35354 GCA_040512325.1 Mycobacterium sp.
GGCCTGGCCCGCTATCTCGATCCCGCCAAGGATGCCGAGAAGTACGCGGCCATGGACACCCTGGGCTGGGCTCGCGCCTACCGCAGCGGCGACCTGGTCCGGCTGGAGCCCGACGGTCTCTACTTCCAGGGCCGAGCCGACGACCAGGTGAAGGTCGGCGGCCGCCGGATCGAACTCGGCGAGGTCGACTCCGCCCTGGTCAACCTCCCCGGCGTGTCCGGCGGCGCCGCGGCGGTACGGCGCACCGCCAGCGGCACACCGCTGCTGGTGGGCTATATCGCCAGCGCCGATCCCGACTTCGATCTCAAGGCCGCCCGCACCGCGCTGGGCGAGGCGCTGCCCGCCGCATTGGTGCCGCGTCTGGTCCTGCTCGACGAGTTGCCCACCCGCACGTCCGGCAAGGTCGACCGCAACGCCCTGCCCTGGCCACCCCCGGGGCTCGATCCTGATGACGACTCACCCGATCTCGGCGGCACCATGGGCTGGCTGGCCGGGCTCTGGCGCGATGTCCTGGGCGCGCAGATCGACGGACCGGAAGCGGATTTCTTCGCCGAAGGCGGCGGGTCACTGTCGGCGGCCCAACTGGTGGCCGCGCTGCGGCAGCGCTACCCGCAGGTGACCGTCGGCGATCTCTACGACCACCCCCGGCTGGGTTCGCTGGCCGGTTACCTCGATGAGCTCGCCCCACCCATCGCGGTGGTGACCCGGCACGTCACGCCGACCCCGGTCACCACGCAGGCGGCGCAGATCGCGCTGTCGCTGCCGCTGGCCACCCTCACCGCACTGCAGTGGGTCACCTGGCTGGCATTGGCCAACAATCTTTTTGCGAGCAGCGTGCCGTGGCTGGTCCCGGTCAGCTGGTGGTGGGTGGCCGCCGGTCTTGTGCTGTTCATCAGCCCGCCGGGACGGATGGCGATCGCCGTTCTCGGCGCGCAGATGATGCTGTCAGGTCTGGAGCCCGGCACCTACAAACGCGGCGGCTCCGAACACCTGCGGGTCTGGCTGGCCGAACGCCTCGCCGACGCCAGCGGCGCCGAGAACCTCGCGGGTGCCCCGTGGCTGGTCTACTACGCCCGCGCACTGGGTAACAAGGTCGGCAAGGGGGTCGACCTGCATTCGTCTCCGCCGGTGACCGGGATGATGACGCTGGGTCACCGCAGCTCCATCGAACCGGAGGTCGATCTGTCCGGCCACTGGATCGACGGTGACCAGTTCCATGTCGGGACGATCACCATCGGCAACGACGCCACCGTCGGCGCCCGCACCACCCTGCTTCCCGGAGCGACGATCGGTAAGAACGCCGACGTCGCACCCGGGTCCGGGGTGATCGGGAAGGTGAAGAACGGCCAGTACTGGAAGGGTTCGCCTGCCGTGAAATCCGGCAAGGCCAAGCATCCGTGGCCCGACGAACGCCCGCCGCGCGCGCCGCTGTGGGTCGGCGTCTACGGCGTGACCTCGGTGCTGCTGGGCGCGCTGCCGCTGGCAGCGCTGGCCTCCGGATTGGCGGTGCTCGGTTGGGCCGTCCGCGATACCGCCACCATATCGGCGGCCGTGCTGGCCGCGCTGCCCTGGATTCCGCTGGCGACGCTCGTCGCGGTGGTCGTGTACGCCGCGCTGACCGTGCTGAGCGTGCGGGCGCTGGCGATCGGCCTGGGCGAGGGCTACCACCCCGTACGCAGCCGGACCGGGTGGCAATTGTGGGCCACCGAGCGGCTGATGGATGCGGCCCGCAACTACCTGTTCCCGTTGTACGCCAGCCTGCTCACCCCGTGGTGGCTGCGCCTGCTCGGCGCGCAGGTGGGCAAGGACACCGAGATCTCCACGGCGCTGCTGATCCCGAAGTTCACCGTCATCGAGGACGGCGCGTTCCTCGCCGACGACACCATGGTGGCCTCCTACGAACTGGGCGGCGGCTGGATCCATGTGGCCAAGGCGACCATCGGCAAGCGGGCGTTCCTGGGCAATTCCGGCATCACCCAACCCGGGCGCCGAGTTCCCGATGATGCCCTGGTGGCGGTGTTGTCGGCCACTCCGTACAAGGCCAAACGCGGTTCGTCGTGGCTGGGTAGTCCGCCGGTCCGGTTGCGTCGCCAGCCCACGGCCGCCGACGTGCTGCGCACGTTCGCGCCCTCGCCGCAGCTGAAGGCCAAGCGGGGAGCGGTGGAGACCTGCCGGCTGCTGCCGCTGGTGGTGACCTTCGCGATCGGTTTCGGGGTGTTGGCCGCCCTGCAGACGCTGATCGTCGAAGCCGGGTATCTGTGGGCCGCACTCGGCGGCGGCGTGGTGTTGCTGATCGCCGGTGCGATCGCCGGTGGCATCGCCGTGCTGGCCAAATGGCTTGTGGTGGGCCGCATCACCGCGGTGGAGCACCCGCTGTGGTCGTCGTTCGTCTGGCGCAACGAAGTCGCGGACACGTTCGTCGAGACGGTCGCGGCGCCGTGGTTCGCCCGCGCCGCAAGCGGCACCCCGGTGATGAATCTGTGGTTGCGGGGTCTGGGTGCCACGATCGGTCGGGGCGTGTGGTGTGAGACGTACTGGTTGCCGGAGGCGGATCTGGTGACGCTGGGGAAGGGCTCCACCGTCAACCGCGGCTGCGTGGTGCAGACCCATCTGTTCCACGATCGCATCATGCGGTTGGACACGGTGATCGTCGAGGACGGCGCTACGCTCGGCACCAACTGTGTGGCGCTGCCGGCGGCGATCCTGGGCAGCGGCTCCACCATCGGTCCGGCATCGTTGGTGATGCGTGGCGACGAAGTGCCGGCATCGTCGCGCTGGCAGGGCAATCCGATTGCGCCGGAGCCGGTTTCGAAGAAGAAGAAGCAGGCTGCGTGACGAAGAAGAAGACCCAGCCCCCCGCCAAACCACCCGTCATCGACCCGTATCTGCCCGGCAACGGCAATTTCGGTTACCGGGTCTCGCGCTACGAGCTCGAGCTGGAATACAAGGTCGCCATCAACCGGCTGACGGGTTCGGCGTCGATCACCGCGGTCACGCTGGCGGCGCTGCAGACGTTTTCGCTCGACCTGTCGACGGCCCTCGCGGTGTCGAAGGTGTCGGTCAACGGGCGGCGGCCCCGGCAGTTCAAGACCTCGGCCGGCAAGCTGCACATCGCGCTGGCGGCCCCCCTGCCGGCCGGAGCCGCGCTGACCATCGATGTCCGCTACAGCGGTTCGCCCCGGCCGATCCGAACCTACTGGGGCGACGTGGGTTTCGAGGAGCTCACCAACGGCGTGCTGGTGGCCGGACAACCCAACGGCGCGGCATCGTGGTTTCCGTGTGACGACCATCCCGCCGCCAAAGCCAGCTTCCGCATCGCGATCAGCACCGACAGTCCGTATTACGCGCTCGCCAACGGCGAGTTGCTGTCCAAACGGGTGCGCGCCGGACACACCACCTGGACTTACGAACTCGCCGAACCGACGTCGACCTATCTGGCGACGCTGCAGATCGGCGATTACGTCGACCACAAACTGGCCAAGGCGCCGGTGCCGATGCACGCCATCTTGCCCGCGCGCCTGAAACGGAACTTCGACCACGACTTCGGCCGCCAGCCACAGATGATGAAACTTTTTGTCAAACAGTTCGGCAAGTATCCGCTGTCGAGCGGCTACACCGTGGTGGTCGCCGATGAGGATCTCGAGATACCGCTTGAGGCCCAAGGACTTTCGATTTTCGGAGCCAACCACTGCGACGGCAAGCGCAGCTCGGAACGACTGATCGCCCACGAGCTGGCGCACCAGTGGTTCGGCAACAGCGTGACAGCCCGGCGCTGGCGCGACATCTGGCTGCACGAGGGTTTCGCCTGTTACGCCGAATGGTTGTGGTCCCAGGAGGCCGGCGGCCCCAGCACCGATGACCTGGCCCGCCAGTACCACCAGCGACTGCGCGCCGCGCCACAGAATCTGCTGTTGGCCGATCCCGGTCCGCGCGACATGTTCGACGACCGCGTCTACAAACGCGGCGCGTTGTTGCTGCACGCCCTGCGCAAGACCATCGGTGACACCAACTTCTTTGCGCTGCTGCATAATTGGACGACGAGGTATACGCACTCCACCGTCGTCACCGATGACTTCACCGGGTTGGCCGCCAACTACGCCGACCAGTCGCTGCGCCCACTGTGGGCGGCGTGGCTGTACTCCACGGCGGTCCCCGAGTTGTGACCGAGCCCGCCGCACCCCTCGGTCCGGCCGCCAGAGGCAGCGTCGCCAGGGTCGGGGTGGCGACGGCGGTGACCGCGGTCTGCGGCTACCTGATCCTGTATCTGGCCGCGCGTGATCTCGACCCCGCCGGCTTCTCGGTGTTCGCGGTGTTCTGGGGCGCGTTCGGCCTGGCCAGCGGTGCCGCCTTCGGCCTGCTGCAACAGACCACCCGTGAGATCCGGATCGCGACCGGTGTGCCACCCGACCTACGCCGGGACGACGGCCCCGTCACCCGTCCGCTGCGTGTCGCGGCCGTCGTCGGGGTACTCACCGCCGCCGTGCTCGCCGCGTCCGCCCCGCTGTGGTCGACGCACGTCTTCGCCGAGTCCCGAATGCTGTCGGTGGTGCTGCTGTCGGCGGGCCTCGCGTGCTTCTGCCTGCACGCCACGCTGCTGGGGATGCTGGCCGGCGACAACCGCTGGACCCAGTACGGCGCGCTGATGGTCTCCGACGCGGTGGTGCGCGTCGCGGTGGCGGTGACGACCGTGGTGGTGGGGTGGGGCCTGGTCGGCTTCCTGTGGGCCACTGTCGCGGGCGCGGTCTCCTGGGTCGTGCTGCTGATCGCCTCGCCGACCACCCGGGCAGCCGCCGCCCTGGTCGCGCGCGACAGCACCGGGTCGTTCCTGCGCGGCACGGGGCACGCGGTCGCCGCCGCCGGGGCCAGCGCCATCCTGGTCATGGGCTTCCCGGTGCTGCTGAAAGCCACCTCCGGCGACCTCGGTGCCAGTGGTGGTGTGGTGATCCTGGCCGTCACGCTGACCCGGGCCCCGCTACTGGTGCCGTTGACCGCGATGCAAGGCAACCTGATCGCGCATTTCGTCGATCAGCGGCAGCGCCGGCTGCGGGCGTTGGTCGGTCCGGCCGCGCTGGTGGGTGTGCTCGGGGCGGTGGGGGTGGCGCTCGCAGGCACTGCGGGTCCCTGGCTGCTGCGGGTGGGTTTCGGTCCGGACTACGTGGCCAGCGGGACCCTGCTGGCCTGGTTGACGGCCGGGGCGGTGGCGATCGCGCTGCTCACCGTGACCGGTGCGGCGACCGTGGCGGCAGCCCTGCATCGTGCGTACTCGCTGGGCTGGGTCACCGCGACGGTGGTCTCGGCGGGCTTGCTGAGCCTGCCGCTGCCGCTGGAGACGCGCACCGTCGTCGCCCTGCTGTGCGGTCCGCTGGTGGGCATCGGCGTCCATCTCGTCGTGCTCGCAGGACGGCCGCATACGCTGAGGCCATGAGTTGGCTGGTAACCGGCGGCGCCGGATACATCGGTTCGCACGTCGCCCAATCCATGCTGGACGCCGGTTCGCCGGTCGTGGTGATCGACGACCTGTCCTCCGGATTCGAACACTTCGTCCCCGACGCTGCGAAGTTCGTCCGGGGCACCCTGCTCGACGAAGCCCTGGTCGAGGACACGCTGCGCCGCCACGACGTACGCGGCGTCATCCACATCGCGGGCTACAAATACGCAGGCGAATCCGTCAAGCGCCCGCTGCACACCTACGAGCAGAACGTCTCCGCCATGGTCACGCTGCTCAAGGCGATGGCCGACACCGGAGTCGACAAGATCGTCTTCTCGTCGAGCGCGGCCACCTTCGGCACGCCGGCGGTCGAGGTCGTCGACGAGACCACCTCCACCACGCCGGAGTCGCCCTACGGGGAGACCAAGCTGATCGGCGAGTGGTTGCTGCGCGACATCGGACGTGCCACCGGCCTGCGCCACACCAGCCTGCGCTACTTCAACGTCGTCGGCTCCGGCTCGGACCGGCTGTTCGACGCCAGTCCGCACAACCTGTTCCCCCGCGTGTTCGACATGCTCATCCGCGGCGAATCGCCCCGCATCAACGGCGACGACTACCCGACGCCGGACGGCACCTGTGTGCGGGACTACATCCACGTCGCCGATCTCGCCCTGGCGCACGTCGCGGCCGCCCGCCGGCTCGACGACGGGTTGCCGGTGGAACCGGTATACAACCTGGGCAGCGGTGCGGGGACGTCGGTGCGCCAGATCATGACCGCCATGCGCACGCTCACCGGCGTCGACTTCGAACCCGAGGTGACACCGCGACGGCCCGGCGACCCGGCCCGCATCGTCACCACCGCCGAACTCGCCGAGCGTGACCTGGACTGGCAGATGCGCCATTCCCTCGACGACATGGTGGCTTCGGCGTGGACCGCCCGACAACTCGCCGGAGACAGCTATCCGCGCTAGGTCCGCCGTCGTCAGGAACGCCGCCCTCATCAGGAACGCCGCCCTCGGGTTGATCGCGCTCCACCTGGTGGTCCGTGGTGTGGTGGCGTTCGGCGGCTACTTCTACTGGGACGACCTGATCTTGATCGGCCGGGCGGGCACTCAGGAGCTGTGGTCGCCGGGCTACCTGTTCGACGACCATGACGGTCACGTGATGCCCGGCGGCTTTCTGCTCGGCGGGATGATCACCCGGCTGGCACCGCTGGTGTGGGTGGGCCCGGCGATCAGCCTGGTGGTGCTGCAACTGCTGGCGTCGCTGTCACTGCTGCGCACCCTGCACCTGATCCTGGGGTGGCGGCCGGTGCTGCTGGCTCCCCTGGCGTTCGCCTTGTTCACCCCGATGGGGCTGCCCGCGTTCGCGTGGTGGGCGGCCGGGCTGAACTCGCTGCCGATGCTGGCCGCGCTGGCCTGGGTGTGCGGTGACGCGATCCTGTTGGTGCGCACCGGAAACCGGCGCTACGCGGTGACGGGTACGGCGGTGTTCCTCGGCGGTCTGCTGTTCTTCGAAAAGGCCGCGGTGATCCCGTTCGTGGCGTTCGCGGTGGTCGCGATGCTGGGTCATGTTGCCGGCGAGCGCGACTGGCTGCGGTCGACGTGGCAACGGGGGGCCCGGTTGTGGGTCCCGACGCTGGCGGTCACCGCGGGGTGGATCGCGCTCTATCTCGTGGTGGTCGATCAGCAGCGGTGGAGCTTCGACCTGCAGATGACGTGGGATCTGCTGGCGCGCAGTTTCACCCACGGCATCGTTCCCGGCCTGGCCGGCGGTCCGTGGGACTGGCAGCGGTGGGCGCCGGCCTCGCCGTGGGGCGTGCCCCCGACGACGGTCATGGTGCTGGGCTGGCTGGTGCTGGCCGTGGCCGTCGCGCTGGCGCTGGTACGCAAGCACCGCATCGTGCCGGTGCTGCTGGTGGCGCTGGGCTACGCCGTCGCCTGCCAGGTGCCGATCTACCTGATGCGGTCCTCGGCGTTCACCGCACTCGAACTGGCGCAGACGCTGCGCTACCTGCCCGACCTGGTGGTGGTGCTGGCCCTGCTCACCGCGGTGGGGCTCTGTGCCCCCAATCGCCAGTCCCCGGTGCTGGACACCTCACGCCCGCGCACGGTGGTGGCGGCCTGCGCGGTCGTGGTGTTCCTGGCCAGCAGCCTGTATTCGACCTCGACGTTCCTGACCAGCTGGCGCGACAACCCCACCGAGGCCTACCTGCAGAACGCCCGCGTCGCGCTGGCCACGGCCGCAGCACAATCGGCCGCGCCGATGCTCGACCAGGAAGTAGATCCGTTGATCCTGCAGCGGGTGGCGTTTCCGGAGAACCTGGCCAGTCACATGTTCGCCCTCCTTCGCGATCGACCCGAATTCTCCTCCAGCACAACTGATCTCCGAATGCTCGATATGAACGGCCGGCTTTTCGACGCCCAGGTGACCTGGGTCCGCACCATCCGGCCCGGCCCGATCGCCAACTGCGGCTACCTGACCCAGCCCGATCAGCCGGCACGACTGCCCCTCGACGGACCACTGCTGCCCGCCGACTGGACAGTGGAGATGAATTATCTGGCCAACAACGACGGCACCATGCTCGTGTCACTGGACGAGGGCACCGCGACGCGAGTACCGGTGCGGCCCGGCCTCAACCGAGTCTTCGTCCGACTACCGGGCGCAGGCTCCGCCATCACCGTGGAAGCCCAGACCACGGCGCTGTCGATCTGCCTGGCGTCGGGGCCTGTGGGCTTCGTCGCACCTGTGTGACCGTTCGGTGAGCGCTGTGCCAAAGTAATGAGTATGACTAACTTGCGTGACGAGGGCGTCCAGGTGATGCGGGAGATGCTGCCCGGGCTGCTGCCCGACGACGTGCCCAACTCTCAAGTCGACTTCGGCTCCGCCGGGTTCGCCGGCGAGCTGATGGACATCGGACTGGAGAACATCTTCGGCCGGCTATGGACCCGGGACGGGTTGGCCCGCCGCGATCGCAGTCTGGTCACGCTCGGCATCCTGATCGCGCTCGGCGCGCAGGAAGAGATGGAGTCCCATTTCCGCATCGCCAAGCAGAACGGGCTCACCGAAGAGGAGCTGGCCGAGGTCATCTACCACGCGTCCGGCTATGCGGGCTTCCCGGCGGCCAATACGGCCAAGGCCGCGGCCAAGAAGGCCCTTGGCAAGAAATAACGTGGAGCCACCCAGGGGAATCGAACCCCTGACCTGCTCATTACGAGTGAGCTGCTCTACCGACTGAGCTAGGGTGGCGTGCCCGGCGCACCGGGCGGGACGAGTCTACGGTAGGCCCCGCGGCCTACCCAAACTCATGACATTTCAGTCCCGCAACGCCTGCCCCACCGTCGCCACCATGGCGTCGACCGCGAACTTCGGCTTCACGTTGATGGCCAGGGCCTCCCGGCATTCCAGCACCGCCTCGATACAGCGCAGCAGCCGCGCCGGCGAGGCGTGCGCCGCCATCGCCGCCACCTGCTCGGCCATATCGGGATGGTTGGCCGTCACCTCCGGCACGCCCGAGGACGCCATCAGGGCGTCCCGGAAATAGGTGGCCAGGTCGATCAGCGCCCGGTCCAACGCATCCCTTGACGCGCGCGTCTGCCGGGATTTCTGCCGTTTCTCCAGGTCTTTGAGCGCACCGGCCGACCCTCGAATGGCCCCGGCGGCGCCTTTGCCGGTGCCGCCGGCGCCCAGCGCGGTACGCAACTCGTCGGTCTCGACCTCGTTGCGTCCCTCGGTGAGCGCCTTGGCCTCCGCCTCGGCCGCGGCCACCAGCTCCTCGGCCGCGGCATAGGCGCGGGTGGGGGTGGCGGCGTCACGGGCCATTCCCAGCGCCCGCTTGCGGCGCTCCCGGGCGTCGGGATCGGTGGCCAGCCGCCGGGCCCGGCCCACATGCCCGCCACTGACCGATGCCGCCCAGTGCGCCTCGTCGGCACTGAGCCCGTCGGATTCCACCAATACCTGCGCGATGGCGTCAGCCGTCGGTGTCACCAGCGCGACGTGCCGGCACCGCGAGCGCAGGGTGATCGAGATGTCCTCGGGGTCCACTGACGGCGCACACAGCAGGAACACCGTGGACGGCGGTGGTTCCTCCACCACCTTGAGCAGCGCGTTCGCCGCACCTTCTGTGAGCCGGTCGGCGTCCTCGACCACCACGATCTGCCAGCGGCCGGTGCTGGGCCGGCGGGAGGCGATCTGCACGATATTGCGCATCTCCGTGACCCCGATGGACAGGCCTTCGGGAATGATGCGCCGGACATCGCCGTGGGTACCGGCCATCGTGGTGGTGCAGGACCGGCACTCGCCGCAGCCGGGCACCCCGTCGGACGTGCACTGCAGCGCGGCGGCAAAACACAGCGCGGCGATGGACCGCCCGGAGCCGGGCGGCCCGGTGATGAGCCAGGCGTGTGTCATGGCGCTAGGGGCAGGTTGCCCAGAATCAGTGCTGTGAGCAGCGCCACCTCGGGCCGCCGTCGCGGCCGCTACCAGCTCTGCTTCGACGGCGTGCTGGCCCACCAGACGCTTGAAAACCCCGGACATCACGGCCAAGACTAGTGGCTAGCAGTGACATGGCAGCCCTGACCGATACGGTAATCGGGTGACCACGGAGCCGATGCCGGGAGGACGAATCACCGCATTCGTCCGCTGGGTGGTCCGCACGCCGTGGCCGGTGTTCACGCTGGGCATGCTGCAGGCCGACATCATCGGCGCGCTGTTCGTGCTCGGCTTCCTGCGATTCGGGCTGCCGCCGGAGGACCGGATCCAGCTCCAGGACCTGCCGACGGCCAATCTCTCGATCTTCCTCACCGTGCTGCTCGTGTCGTTCGCGATCGGCGCCTACATCAGTCTCAAACTGCTGATGCCCGTCTTCCGCTGGCAGCGCCGGGACGGCCTCCTGGCCGACGCCGACCCCCACGCGACGGCGCTCGCCCGGACCCGCGCGCTGCGGATGCCGATCTACCGCACGCTGATCAGCCTCACCAACTGGTGCATCGGCGGCATCGTCTTCGCCTTCGCCGCCTGGTCGGTGGCCAGACACTCGCTGCCCGTCCTCGGCGTCGCCACCGCCCTGGGCGCCACCGCCACCGCGATCATCGGCTACCTGCAATCCGAGCGGGTGCTGCGGCCCGTGGCGGTGGCCGCCCTGCGCGGCGGCGTACCGGAGAACTTCCACGCCCCCGGGGTGATCCTGCGCCAGGTTCTCACCTGGGTGCTCTCCACCGGGGTGCCGCTGCTGGCGATCATCCTGTCCGTCGGCGCCAGCAAGCTCTCGTTGTTCCGGGCCACCGCCGACAGCACCCTGATCCCGATCCTGCTGATGGCCCTGGCCGCGCTGATCATCGGGCTGGCCGGAACCGTCCTGGTCGCCATGTCCATCGCAGACCCGCTGCGGCAGCTGCGCTGGGCGCTGGGCGAAGTTCAACGCGGCAACTACAACGCCCACATGCAGATCTATGACGCCAGCGAGCTCGGCCTGCTGCAGGCGGGCTTCAACGACATGGTCCGCGATCTGTCCGAACGGCAGCGACTGCGCGACCTGTTCGGCCGGTATGTCGGTGAAGACGTCGCGCGTCGTGCGCTCGAGCGCGGCACCGAACTCGGCGGCCAGGAGCGCGATGTCGCGGTGCTGTTCGTCGACCTGGTGGGCTCGACCAACCTGGCGGCCACCCGGCCCCCGGGCGAGGTGGTGACGCTGCTCAACGAGTTCTTCCGGGTGGTCGTCGACACCGTCGCCCGCCACGGCGGGTTCGTCAACAAGTTCCAGGGCGACGCCGCGCTGTGCATCTTCGGTGCCCCCATCGAGCACCAGGACGCCTCCGGGGCGGCGCTGGCAGCCGCGCGCGAGATGCACGACGCGCTGCTACCGGTGCTCGGCAACGCCGAGTTCGGCATCGGGGTCTCGGCGGGACGCGCCATCGCCGGACACATCGGCGCTCAGGCCCGGTTCGAATACACCGTCATCGGCGATCCGGTCAACGAGGCGGCGCGCCTCACCGAACTCGCCAAACTCGAAGAAGGCCATGTGCTGGCTTCAGCCATCGCAGTCAGCAATGCCGTCGACGCCGAGGCGCTGGCGTGGGACGTCAGCGAGATCGTCAACCTGCGCGGCCGTATCTCCCCCACCCAGCTGGCCCGGCCGTTGAATCTGGCTGTGCAGAGCCGTATTTCGACCTGACCCTGCTCAGGCCTTCTTGACGGCCTTCTTGGCCGGCGCCTTTTTGGCCGGTGCCTTTTTGGCTACCGCCTTCTTGGCTGCTTTCTTGGCCGGGGTCTTCTTCGCCACCGGGCCACGGGCACGGCGATCCGCCAGCAACTCGGACGCCCTGGCATCGGTGATCGACAGCACATCGTCACCCTTACGCAGGCTCGCGTTGGTCTCTCCGTCGGTGACGTACGGGCCGAACCGGCCGTCCTTGATCACCATCGGCTTTTCGGACACCGGGTCATTGCCCAGCTCGCGCAGCGGCGGCGTGGCCGCACCTTGACGGCCACGGCGTTTGGGCTCGGCATAGATCTTCAATGCCTCGTCCAGCGTCACCGTGAACATCTGCTCTTCGTTGGCCAGCGACCGGGAATCGGTGCCGCGCTTCAGATATGGGCCGTAACGACCGTTCTGCGCGGTGATTTCCTCGTTGTTGGCGGGGTCCACACCGACGACCCGCGGCAGCGACAGCAGCCGCAGCGCATCGTCGAGAGTGATCGTCTCGAGGTCCATGGTGGACAGCAGCGAACCGGTGCGCGGCTTGGGACCCGGCGGTGGCTTCTTGGCCTTCTTGGCCGCTCCCGCGCTCGGATCCTCCGGCGGCGCAGGCGGTTCGGGCAGCACCTCGGTGACGTACGGGCCGTAGCGGCCGTCCTTGGCGACGATCTCGTGACCCGACTCCGGGTCGACACCCAGGGAACGCCCCTCCTGCGGAGTGGAGAACAGTTTCTCGGCGAGCTCCAAGGTCAGCTCGTCCGGAGTCAGCTCGTCGTTGAGGTTGGCCCGCTGCGGCTTGAGCTCACCATCCGTGCCGTCGGGGTCGGCGATCATCCGTTCGAGGTAAGGACCGTTGCGGCCCACCCGGACGTTGATCTGACGGCCTTCCGAGTCGTCGAAGAGCTTGATGGAGTTGACAACTCGAGCATCGATCTCTTCGAGGTTGCCGCCCACCAGCTTCTTCAGGCCACCGGCACGGGCGATCGACCCGTCGAGACCGTGCTCGCCGCCGAAGTAGAAGTTCGTCAGCCAGTTGGTGCGCTGCTCGGTGCCCGAGGCGATCGAGTCCAGCTCGTCTTCCATGGCGGCGGTGAAGTCGTAGTCCACCAAGCGGCCGAAGTGTTGTTCCAGCAGCCCGATCACCGCGAACGCCACCCAGCTCGGCACCAGGGCGCTGCCCTTTTTGTGCACGTAACCGCGGTCCTGGATGGTCTTGATGATCGACGAGTACGTCGACGGCCTGCCGATGCCCAGCTCTTCGAGCGACTTGATCAGCGACGCCTCGGTGTAGCGCGCCGGCGGGTTGGTGGAGTGGCCGTCCGGGGTCAGCTGGTTCGCGGTGACCCGCTGGCCCTGGGTGAGCTGCGGCAGCCGGCGCTCGGCGTCGTCGGCCTCACCGCCGGCCTGCTCGTCGAGGCTCTCGACGTAGGCCTTGAGGAACCCGGCGAAGGTGATGGTGCGACCGCTCGAAGCGAACGTCACCTCTTCGCCCGTGGCCGCCTGGCCGGAGATCCGCAGGCTCAAGGTGGTGCCGCGGGCATCGGCCATCTGCGAGGCGACCGTGCGCTGCCAGATCAGCTCGTAGAGCCGGAACTCGTCGTTCTCGAGTTCGCGGCGCACGCCGTCCGGGGTGGCGAAGGTGTCACCGGCCGGCCGAATGGCCTCGTGGGCCTCCTGCGCGTTCTTGACCTTGCGGGTGTACTGCCGCGGCGACGGGTGGACGTACTGCTCGCCGTAGAGCTGTGCGGCCTGGGTACGGGCCGCGGTGACCGCCGACTGCGACAACGTGGTCGAGTCGGTACGCATATAGGTGATGTAGCCGTTCTCGTAGAGCCGCTGCGCGATGCTCATGGTGCGCTCCGAGGAGAATCGCAGCTTGCGGCCGGCCTCCTGCTGCAGCGTCGACGTCATGAACGGCGGGTACGGCTTACGGGTGTACGGCTTCTCCTCCACCGACGAGACCGTCAGCGTCGCACCCTGCAGGCCACTGACCAGGGCGCCGGCGCTCGTTTCGGTGAGCACCACCACCTCGGCCGGTTTGCGGATCGTGCCGAGGGAGTCGAAATCGCGGCCGGTGGCCACACGCAGCCCGTCGACGCTGACCAGCCTGGAGTTGAACACCGGCGGCTGCGCGTTGGGGTCGGACACGCTGGCGTCGAGTTCGGCGGCGATATCCCAGTACGCGGCGCTACGGAAGGCCATCCGCTCGCGCTCGCGCTGGACGATGATGCGGGTCGCCACCGACTGCACCCGCCCGGCGGACAGTTTCGGGGCGACTTTCTTCCACAACACCGGCGACACTTCGTAGCCGTAGAGGCGGTCGAGGATGCGCCGGGTCTCCTGCGCGTCGACCAGATCGATGTCCAGATCGCGTGGCGCTGCGGCGGCAGCCAGGATCGCGGGCTCGGTGATCTCGTGGAACACCATCCGCTTGACGGGGATGCGTGGCTTCAGGGTCTCGAGCAGGTGCCAGGCGATAGCCTCACCCTCGCGGTCACCGTCTGTGGCCAGGTAGAGCTCGTCAACGTCCTTTAAGAGGCTCTTGAGTTCGGCGACCGTGCTCTTCTTCTCGGGACTGACGATGTACAGCGGTTCGAAATCCGCATCGACATTGACCCCGAGCCGGGCCCACGACTCGGCTTTGTACTTCGCCGGCACGTCGGCGGCCGCACGCGGCAGGTCACGAATATGACCTCGCGACGATTCGACGATGTAGTCCGGACCCAGATAACCAGCGATTTTGCGCGCCTTTGTGGGGGACTCGACTATGACGAGCCGTCGAACCCCACCGCTTCTGCCGTTCTTACGGCCATCGCCAGCCACCAGCGCCTTCGCTCCTACTTTTGTTCGCTCCCCCAGGCCCCGAACCCCGCGGGCAACTGCCAATTTTGCATTGTGGGCCTCTTATCGCAAACCGGTCACCCTCGTCACACCGGCAGAACCCGGGGCCAGTGCGCCAGCGCCGCGTCGTCGTCCGGCGGCTCCCCCACGTTCTCTACCAGGCGAGACAGCCGTCGACGACCACTGATTCGCAGGGCGGGACGGGCCCCTCGAGTACCGATCAAGGTTGGTGCGATTCCGACCCGCATCAGAGCCGAAGCCAGCGGTGAATGCGTATCCGGCGCGTGCGGGTCCAACCCCAACAGATACCGGTCGGCCTCCGGCCAGCCGGCGGCCAGCGTCCACGCCCGCAGCTCCCGCGGGCCCGGCAACCATTGCATCGGCACCGTCTTCACCGCGCCTCTGGTCCACTGTTGGGCGATCCCCACCAGACGGGGGTCCGCGGCGGTGCGCACCAGAGGAGTGTCCTCGTCGGTCCGGCTGATCTCCGGGTGCAATCCGGCTTCGGCGATCATCTCCGCGAGCGCCGTCGCCCGCCACAGCTGGTCGACGACCACCGACAGGCGCGCGCCGGCATCACGCAGCACCACCTGTCCGCTGGTGGCGAGGAGGCCCGTGAGATCGGAAACCGCAGGCGGCACCGACTCCGCGGAGAAGAACGACAGCTGGGCCACGCCCACGACAGTAGGGCAGTGAGCGCGATCCGCCTGATATGAAACACCCCCGCCGGATCCCGGGGACCGGGTCGTACGGGGGTGTTTCGTCAGTATTGGTTGCTCAGACGGCGCGAACGCCAGTGGCCTGGGGGCCCTTGGGGCTCTGGCCGACCTCGAACTCGACCTTCTGGTTTTCTTCCAGGGTGCGGAATCCGCTGCCCTGAATTTCCGTGTAGTGGACGAACACGTCAGCGGAGCCGTCCTCGGGGGCGATGAAGCCGAAGCCCTTCTCCGCGTTGAACCACTTCACAGTTCCCTGTGGCATCGTCGATATTTCCTTCTCTTAATACCGGGTGCGGCCCACCGACTTCCGGTGCACCGGGCCCGTTCCGACCGCACATCCTTCGCAGGAACCGCGACCGCAACGTCGATCCTGCGAAAGCTTTGACACCACACAGAAGCTGCGACCACCCATATCCAAGCACGTTCGGAGCCGACGCGACAGTCTCGTTGTCACAGACTGGTGAACAATTCGCTATGTGACGTCAAATTTCGGTGGCGAGCTGCTGTCAGCCGCTGTTTCCGGGACCGATCCGCGCGAAAACCCGATCCGACACATCGCTGATCTCGCGCCGCGGCAGGGCCGGAGCCGGCCATGGCCCACCTGGGCCGATCCCGAACTCGTCGCACTGTTCACCGACCGCGGTATCCGCACCCCGTGGTCGCATCAGGTGGAGGCCGCCGATCTCGCCCATGCAGGCAGGCACGTGGTGCTCAGTACCGGCACCGCGTCGGGGAAATCGCTGGCCTATCAATTGCCCATCCTCGACGCGCTGGCCACCGATCCCCGAGCCCGGGCGCTGTACCTGTCGCCCACCAAGGCGCTCGGTCACGATCAGCTGCGCACCGCCCACGAACTGACGGCTGCCGTGCCGCGCCTGGATGGCGTGGGCGCGTGTGCCTATGACGGGGACACCTCCCCCGACGCCCGACGGTTCGCCAGGGAACGGTCCCGCTGGCTGTTCTCCAACCCCGACATGATCCATCTGTCGCTGCTGCGCAACCACGCACGTTGGGCGGTGTTCCTGCGCAACCTGCGCTATCTGGTGGTCGACGAATGTCACTACTACCGTGGCGTCTTCGGGTCCAACGTCGCGATGGTGCTGCGCCGGCTGTTGCGACTGGCGCATCGCTACTCAGGATCCCCGACGGTCATCTTCGCCAGCGCGACCACGGCGGACCCCGCGGCGACGGCCGCGGAACTGATCGGCGAGACCGTCGCCGAGGTCACCGAGGACGGCTCACCGCACGGCGCCCGCACCGTCGCCCTGTGGGAACCGGCCCTGCGCACCGACATCACCGGGGAGAACGGCGCGCCGGTGCGACGCTCCGCGGGGGCCGAAGCCTCGCGCGTGATGGCGGACCTGATGGCCGAGGGCGCGCGGACGCTGACGTTTGTGCGGTCCCGTCGCGGCGCGGAGCTGACCGCCCTGGGGGCCCGGGCACGGCTGCAGGACACCGCACCGGATCTCGTCGGCAAGGTCGCCTCCTACCGCGCGGGTTATCTCGCCGAGGATCGACGCGAACTCGAACAGTCCCTGGCCGACGGCAGGCTGCGTGGCCTGGCCACCACCAACGCCCTCGAACTCGGGGTCGACATCTCCGGACTCGACGCCGTGGTGCTGGCCGGGTTCCCCGGCACCGTCACCTCGTTCTGGCAGCAGGCAGGCAGATCGGGGCGCCGCGGCCAGGGCGCGCTGATCGTCCTCATCGCGCGCGACGATCCGCTCGACACCTATCTGGTGCATCACCCGGCGGCACTGCTGGACAAACCCATCGAGCGGGTGGTAATCGATCCCCGCAACCCCTACGTCCTCGGTCCGCAATTACTCTGCGCTGCAACAGAATTACCGGTCAGCGAGGCGGAGGTGCGGATGTGGAGCGCCGACGAGGTGGTGGCTGCCCTGGTCGACGACGGACTGCTGCGCCGCCGCGCCGGCCACTATTACCCCACCCCGGGAGTGGATCCCCACCCCGCCGTCGACATCCGCGGTTCGACCGGCGGCCAGATCGCGATCGTCGAATCCGGTACCGGCCGCTTGCTGGGTGGCACCGGGGCCGGCCAGGCGCCCGCCACCGTGCACCCCGGCGCGGTCTATCTGCACCAGGGTGAGACGTATGTGGTGGACGATCTCGACTTCGAGTCCGCGGTCGCGTTCGTCCATGCCGAAGATCCCGGATACACGACACACGCCAGGGAACTCACCGATATCGAGGTCACCGCCTCCGGTGAACAGGTCGAACTCGGCGACGTCACCGTCGGGCTCGTGCCGGTGGCCGTGACGAACACCGTCGTCGGCTACCTGCGCCGGACCCTCGCGGGCGAGGTGATCGACTACGTCGAACTCGACATGCCCACCCGCACCTTGCCGACCGTCGCGGTGATGTACACGCTGACGCCAGAGTTTCTGGAAGGCAATGGGATCGAGCTTCTCCGTGTTCCCGGATCCCTGCATGCGGCCGAACACGCGGCGATCGGACTGCTGCCGCTGGTGGCCAGTTGTGACCGCGGCGACATCGGCGGACTGTCCACGGCGATCGGCCCGAGCGGGCTACCGACGGTGTTCGTCTATGACGGGCACCCCGGCGGGGCGGGGTTCGCCGAACGGGGCTTCCAGCAGATGCGGACCTGGCTGACCGCCACGGCGGAGGCAATCGAAGCCTGCGAGTGTCCACAGGGCTGCCCGTCCTGCGTGCAGTCACCGAAATGCGGCAACGGCAACGATCCACTCGACAAAGCCGGAGCTGTCGTGGTACTGCGCTCGGTGCTGAACGCATTTGCACAACACAGCTAAACCGTGGCGTGGCAACGTCAGGGGGGACGACCGACCCCTCGACGGTCGACCTCCCGAGCGGGTGCCACACCACCTTGCACGTGCGATCGAACGGTCGGACTGCGCGATCCGTTCCCCATCCCGACAGGTCGGGTATCCAAAAATTACCCTGCCCAGCAGCGGTGTGCAAATTCTTCACAGGCACTCACACTCTCCCGGCCCAAAATTGTGAAAGCGCACGTCTACGGATTTAGTGGCCAAGTCCGGCCGACGCATGCGAAACCGTCAGTAAGCTGATCCGCCATGGCGCACGACTGGCTGCTCGTGGAAACACTCGGCGAGGAACCGGTGGTGGTCGCCCAGGGCAGCCAGCCGAAGAATCTCGTCCCTCTCACCGTGTTCCTGCGACGAAATCCGCACGTCGCCGACGTCGTGCAAGCGGTCAACGACACCGCCGCCTCGGCCACCGCACAGACGTCGTACACAACAAAAAGGGATCGGTTGATCCGCGCCGAACCCGTGCTGATGTCGGACGGCCGCGTACACGGCGTGCACGTGTGGCTCGGACCCGTAGGCGTGTCGCCTCCGCAGCGGTCGGTCCCCGGTCCGCTGGTGTGGAACCTGACCACGGGTGTGGCCACCGATACGCCGCAGTCCCTGGCCAACAGCGGCATGGACCCCAGTTCCGAGAAGACCCACGGGCGGACATTTGCCGAAGATCTCCCGACGCGGGACCTGAACCCCAGCGAGATCGAGGTCCTGTCGATGGCCGTCAAGAGCCGGCCCGACTACATCTACTGCAATACCTGGGACGTCACCGACCACGCCGGCGAATTGATCACCGTCTCGTTCGTGTCGCGCACCAACCTGGAAAAGGTCGACGACGGGGCCGAACACATGTTGGCGCGGGCCATGAACTGGCGCAGCGAACGGGCGGCACCGGTGGTCGCGCCCGACCTGCTGGCGCAGCGCATCCTCGACGGGCTGGCCCGGCCGGGCAGTTACCGGGCCCTGGTCGACGTCAACACCTGGACCCTGCTGAAGTGGATCGACGAGCCCTGCCCGCTCTACGACTGGCGCGGCCGGGACGGGTCGTCGTGGGTGCACCCCGGGGACACGCCACTGATCGCGGCGATGACCAGCGAACTCGATTCCGGGATGACGCAGCGGGTCCTGCGACTGCCGGGTCACGACACGGACTGGGTGGCCATTCACGTCACGGTGCACCGGGTGGAACTCGAACCCGACACCTACGCCGGGCTGATCACGCTGCGCGCCCCCACCGAGGCCGAAGCCGCTCACCGGTAAGGCGAGGAGACCGGACCGGCCCTGGCGTCGGCCGCCGCGTGCCCGGTCCCCCACCGCCCCAACGTGACCGGCACCTCCACCGAGATCACGACGTCGAGGCCCTGTACCGAACAGCCGCCGCTGCGCGCCCGCATCGCGACGATCACCGCTTCGGCCGCCGCACAGGCCGCGCCGTGACCACCGGCCAACTGCACCGCCGCGGCAAGCGCACCCAGGTCCGCGGCCGCCTGCGCCCGGTGCCGGGCCACCGTTGCCGCCCCGAACTGCCCCACCGCCACCGTCATCGTCAGCAGTATCCCCAGCACCGCGACGGCCAGCACGCTGGCCGCACCCCGCTCATCCGCCAGGTTCGACGACGGCAACCGCCTCGGCGCGGAGCCCCAATCCGGGCAATCCGGGTGCGCCGACAGTGACTGTGGCCGTGATGAACTCACCGTCTTGCCGGATCCCGATCTGGGCGCCGGCCGGGGCGACACGCTGGGCTACCTGCACTGCCGCCTCGTCGCCGCGGGCCGCCAACCGCGCCGCCTCCCTGGCTGCATCCACACACCGGATCTGTGCCAGCACCGCCCCGATACCCCCCACGCAGAGCACCAGGACAGCCGCCAGCGTGGCGACGGCCAGGGCGGCCTCGACGGTGACGAATCCGGCGTCGCCGCTCAGACATTGGTGCTCAGCGCCCGGCCGATGATGCCGGTGAGCGCGCCCACCACCGAATCCCCGGTGACCACCGTGTACAGGATGGCGCCGAACGCCGCGGCGGCAATGGTGCCGATGGCGTACTCGACGGTGGACATGCCCGCCTCGTCGGCGATCACCACCGTCATCCGATGCCGGATCCAGCGAATCATGTTGGTTACCATGCGATCTCCTTATCCTCATTTCACAGAACCGACCCGAAGACATCGCCGGCCAGGCCGGCGACGGTGGGAATGATGCCGAGACAGACGAAGGCGGGCAGGAAACACAGCCCCAGCGGGCCGGCGATGAGCACCGCGGCGCGTTCGGCGGAGGCGGCTGCCTGGTGACCGGCGTCGGCTCTGATCTCGTCGGCGAGTTCGGCGACCCCGTGCGCCAGCGCGGTGCCCGAGGCGGCGGAGCGCCGCGCCAACCGCAGCAACGCCTGGCAGTGCGGGTCGGAATCGGTTGAACCCGTTGGTGCCCAGGCGGTATCGGGGTCGGAGCCCAGGGCCAGCAGGTCGGCGGCCCGACCGAGCACCGCGGCGAGATGGGGCGGTGCGTGACGCGCGGTGGCACGTGCTGCGGTCGGCACAGCCAGGCCGGCGCGCAGGCACACCGCCAGCACATCGAGACTCGACGCACCCGCCAGCGGATCGGCGGCAGCCGGAGGCGGCCGGGGCGCGACGCGAACCGGGCGATCCAGGCCCGCCCTGGTCCGGACAGCGAGTGGTCCCGCCCCGAGCAGCACGGCCAGCGCCAGCGCCAGCGCAGCGGTGCTCATGACGGCAACCGATCCGTGATCCGTCCCGACCACAGCACCCCGGCGCACAGCAGGGTCACCCCGGCGAACAACACCCAGCCACCGGACCCGTGCGACAGAAAGGACACCGGCGCCGCGCCCAGAAGTTCGCCGAGCGCCACGCCGAGCACCGGCAGGGCCGCCAGGATGGTCGCGGTGGCCCTGGCACCGGCCATCGCAGCGTCGACCTGAGCGCAATAGCGTTGCCGCTCAGCGATATCCAGTTGCGCCGCACGCATCAGCACCCCGATGGGCAGCCCCTGCTGCGCGGCGAGCTCCCAGCAGGCAGCCAACCGCTCCCAGTGGGAACCCAACCGGGACCGGGCCGCGGCGGCCCGCAAGCCGGCAGGAACATCGGCGCCGAGCCCGGCCCGCGCGGCCACGGTGCGTAGCCCGGCGCCCACGCTGCCCGCGGTCTCACCGGCTGCTGACTCGAATGCCCGCACCGGATGTGCACCCGCCCGCAGTTCTCCGGTCAACAGCTCGAGTGCGCTGGTGAGCGCCTGACCTTCCTGCCGCGCCCGTCGTCGGGCGATCCGGCGACGGCGACGCAGCTGCCACGTGCCCGCCACCAGGGCAGCGGACAGCGCCACCGTCATCGACAGGCTGAGCACGCCGAGCCCCACCGCCACCGCGCCCAGGGCCGATGCCGCCCGCAGCCCGCGACACCGCAGCCGGCGGGGTCCGGTGATACCGAGCCGATCCCGCCCGGCCGGCCGCTGAACCAGCAGGGCTGCCGCGAGGAGCAGGCCGGCGGTCGCGATCATCTGAGCACCCGCTCCGCCACCCGGCGCTGCAGTTCGGCGGCCCCCTCGGCGTGCGCCGGGTCGCCGAGAGGGTGATCCACCTGCCAGGCGGTCGCCGTCTGACAGGTCTCGGCCCGCTGCCCGCGGCGCAGTACCGCGATCTCGGTGAGTCGGCGCACGCCGTCACGCCCGCGACCTACATGAAGCAGCACGTTGACCGCGGCGGCGAGTTGGCTGTGCAGCGCCGCTCGGTCGAGGCCGCCGAGCGCACCCAGCGCCTCCAGTCGTGCGGGTACCTCGGCGGGACTGTTGGCGTGCACGGTTCCGGCTCCACCGTCGTGACCGGTGTTGAGCGCGGCGAGGAGGTCGACGACTTCGGCCCCGCGGACCTCGCCGACGACGATGCGATCCGGGCGCATGCGCAGCGCTTGACGCACCAGCTGGCGCACGGTGATCTCGCCGACACCCTCGACGTTGGGACCGCGGGCGACGAGCGTGACCAGATGCGGATGGGGTGGGGCGAGTTCGGCCGCGTCCTCCACACAGACGATTCGCTCGTGGGCGGCCACCGCACCCAACAGGGCCGACAGCAGTGTTGATTTTCCCGCCCCGGTTCCTCCCGACACCAGGAAGGCCAGTCGTGCGTCGATGACGTCGCGCAAGATCACTTCGGCTTCGGCAGCGATGGCCCCGGATGCGCACAACGCCGCAAGATCCTGCGTCGCCGGGCGCAGTACCCGCAGCGAGATACACGTGCCCGCAACAGCGACCGGGGGCAGCACCGCATGGAGCCGGACCGTCAGTCGGGCGGCTCCGATACCTGTCAGCAGACCGTCCACCCAGGGCGAGGCATCGTCGAGTCGACGGCCGCAGACCAGCGCCAATCGCTGCGCCAGACGTCGTACCGCGGCTTCGTCAGCGAACCGGATGGGGCTGCGTCGCAAACCGTTTCCGTCGTCGACCCAGACCTGCTGCGGGCTGGTGACCAGGACATCGGTGGTGCCGGGAGCACATAACAACGGCTCCAGCACCCCGACTCCGGTCAGTTCGGTCTGGACCGTCCGCAGGCTCGTGAGGACTTCCGTGTCACCGAGAAGACCCGCAGATTCGGCACGGATTGCTTGCGCCAGAACGCCGGCCGGGAGGGTACCCGGGCCCGACCGTGCGTCGGCGGCAAGCCGCTCCCGCACCCGTTCGATCAGCGATTCACTCATGCGACCCGCTGGCGGATCGGTACGGGGACTGCACTCGGATTGGCCGCCAGCACCGCCGCCACCCGGCGCGCCGCCACCGCCAACGGCGATCGTGGCCGCAAACGAAGTCCGGTGCGCTCGAGCTTTTCGGCGATCATCGGTTCTGGCCGCATCGCGGCCAACAACGGCAGCTTGGCCAGATTCGCGATGTCGCCGGGACGCAGCCCTCCCGGCGCGGGACCGCGAACCACCAGACCGATGTTCGGGTTCACCGCGGCCAATGCGGGCAGCATCGCCGTGGTGGCGGCGCACGCGCGCACGTCGCACTGCGTGACCAGCACCACGAGGTCGGCGGCTTCCACGGCGATGCATGCGGCGTCGGTCAGCCGCCGGGGCACGTCGCAGACCGCCGTGACGCCGCCGCGCCGACTTGCGTCCAGGACCGTGTCGACGGCTCCCGCAGACAGCTCATGGCCGGTTCTGGTGCCCGAGAGCACCACGATGCCCCGGTGGTGAGGCAGCGCGTCACGCACGGCCGACCAGCTCAGCCGGCCACCCTGCACGGCGAGATCGGGCCACCGCAGGCCCGGCAGCCGCTCCCCTCCCAGCAGCAGATCGATGCCGCCGCCCCACGGGTCGAGGTCCACCAGCAGCGCGCCACCGGCCGCGGATCCGAGGTGGTGTGACAGCGCGGCGGCGAACAGCGACGCACCCGCGCCACCGCGACCCGCGATCACCGCGACGACGCCACCGTCGGCGCTGCTGCGAGCCGGATCGCCGACGGCGCCCACGCCGCGCACGAGTTCGTCGGCCTGCTCGGGCATCGTCAAAACGTCTTGAGCGCCAAGCGAAATCGCAACCTGCAAAGTGGCGGCTGTGGGTTCGCCGAGACCGCAGACGAACACCGCGTGACGTCGTGGCAGACCCGCGGCCGCACAGCACCCGGCCGCGCCGGAATCGAGGACGATCGCGGCCGCCGCCAACCACGTCTTGCGGGTGGGCACGGCGGCCGGATCCAGGTGGATGGCGCGCACACCCGCCGCGGCGGCCACCCGGTCAACCTCGTCGGCTAGTGCAGATTCAGCAATGAGGGCCAAGAGCCCGGCGGTACTCGTCACCGGTACACCGTGGCGCCGGAGCGAGCTCACGCACCAGTCACCCTGGGCCGGCTGTGGATAGCCGAGGATTTGTGGACAAGTGCACGGCGATTATTTTTCAGCGAAATCAGACTCAACCAATGTCGCTGATTGGTAACGGCTGGCGAAACCTTGCCTTAAACAAAGGACGACCCTCGCCAGGGGGGGAGGAGGCGAGGGTCGTCGTGTATCAGCCCCGGGGGGTCGGGCTGATGCACACCCGGCATAAGCCGAGTAATGCTCACTATACACACGATCCAGCACACTGACGCAAGTCTCTCGGCGCAACACGCGCCGCGACCACCGCTGCAGAATTACAGTCTCCGACACGTGGCTTGAACTGCCAATTTGTACCGTATCCCGGTTGGTGTCACGGGCCGACCTATTGTTGGGTCCGTGACCGACTCGGATTCGGATGCCAAAACGCCGACCGCACCGCAAAGTGGTCAGCAAAATGCGCCCCATACGCGCACCGCCGCATTCTTTGATCTCGACAAGACGATCATCGCGAAGTCGAGCACACTAGCTTTCAGCAAACCATTCTTCGATCAGGGCCTACTCAATCGACGGGCGGTACTGAAGTCCAGCTACGCCCAGTTCCTTTTTCTGATGTCCGGTGCCGATCACGACCAGATGAACCGGATGCGGTCCTATGTCACGGCCATGTGCACCGGCTGGGACGTCGAGCAGGTCAAGTCGATTGTCGGGGAGACACTGCACGACATCGTCGACCCCCTGGTGTTTGCCGAAGCCGCAGATCTGATCGCCGATCACAAGTTGTGCGGGCGTGACGTCGTGGTGGTGTCGGCCTCCGGCGAGGAGATCGTGGCGCCCATCGCCCGCGCCCTGGGCGCCACCCACGCGATGGCGACCCGGATGGTCGTCGAAGACGGGCGCTATACCGGCGAGGTGGCGTTCTACTGCTATGGCGAAGGCAAGGTGCAGGCCATCCGGGAGCTGGCGCTGCGCGAGAACTACCCGCTGGAACACTGCTACGCCTACTCGGATTCGGTCACCGATCTGCCCATGCTCGAGGCGGTCGGCCACGCCTCCGTGGTCAATCCCGACCGGGCCCTGCGCAAGGAAGCCGCAGCGCGCGAGTGGCCGATATTGACGTTCACCAAACCCGTCTCACTGCGGGACCGGATCCCCGCTCCGTCGAGTGCGGCCGTGGCGACCACCGCGGCGGTGGGCCTCAGCGCGCTGGCCGCCGGCGCGCTGACCTATTCGCTGCTGCGCCGGTTCGCGCTGTAGCTGCGCGCCGGTAACGATCCGGAATCGCGTTGCCCCTGTTTCGTGTTGGGCCTTGATGTGACCGCCGTCACGGAGTACAAAGGAAGCACGGAAGCCCGATGAGGCCAAGAGCGATTCGGAAGAGAAGAATCGTTCTCCCGCACCAGGCAACCCAGCACGGATCCCAGCACCCACGCGGAGCCACAGCCGCGATAATGGCAGAAGTGTTGCGGGCCTGCGTAGTTGCGGAAAGTGGATGGAGTGACGACCCCCTGGGTTGGGGCTCTCCCCCATAGCGCGTCGCAACGACCGCCGAGGCCAACCCACGCAACCCACCGTAGGACGCTTGGTAACCGGGAATCCGTGCTAGCGGGCGGCGAGCCGAAGTAATTCGGAGCGCCGCCCGCCTTTACTTTTTCTTGCCTGCCTGATCTTTGGCATCGGCGATCGACGTCGCCTCTTTGGCACCTTCTTGGAGCGCACGGCAGTGCAACAGCAGCCATGCGGTCAGGCCCTTTTCCGTGCCCGTTGCGAATCCCCTTGCCGCCTCCTGATACTCGGCGGCTCGGCGCATCCAGTACACCTCGGGCACTCCGATTCCATGCGGGTCGAGTCCGGTGGCGATCGTCACCAACCGGGACACCCCGCGCGCCACGACACCGTCCGCGCTGCCGAACGACGCCAGCGCCAACAGTTCTCCATGCACGACGGCGGCCAGGATCGGCCCGGGCACCTTCGACGTCTTCGGCCCGCCCGACACCAGTTGTGTCACCAGATCCAGGCGCGCGGATACTTCCGGTACCGGGCGCGGCCGGCCGAGTTCACCGTCGGCCGCCAGGTCGGCCGCGGCGAGCATGTGCAGTCGCGCCAGCGCCTGCAGCGGCGCCCGCCGCCACACCCCGATCAGCGTCGTCTCGCCGCCTTCGAGTGCCTGGGCCACCCGCAGGGCTCCGGCGAAGACCGGATCCGATGCGGTGTTCTCGTCCAGTTGCGGGGTACCACCGTCGAGCACCGACGACGCGCGCGCCGCCCGCAAGGCTGCTTCGGCGGCGGTCACGGGCCAGCCACGCAGGTTGGCGCGGTGGCGGTGCGCCCGGCTCAGAGCATCCCGTGCCTGTTCCGCGGCGTCGGCGACACCGGGCAGGTCTGCCAGCGGGGCCAACGGGTCTGCACTCACGGCGTGTCACCCTACGCGGAGAACAATTCATCGCCGCTGGGCCCACCATCGTCAACCGTTCGGCGCATCTCAGGCGCCGCCCGCAGCGCGCAGTGTGAATTGCCAACGTCGATGCAACGTTGGGTGACTACGCTCACAACCATGACCGAGACTCACACCGAAGTTCAGTCAGCCTATCCGCCGGCTGCGGAGTTCGCCGAGCAGGCGAATGCGACTGAGGACATGTACCGCGACGCCGAAGCAGACCGGTTGGCGTTCTGGGCAACTCAGGCCAATCGGCTGTCCTGGGCCAAGCCGTTCACCGAGGTCCTCGACTGGACAGAAGCCCCGTTCGCGAAGTGGTTCGGCGACGGCAAGCTCAACGTCGCCTACAACTGCGTGGACCGCCACGTCGAGGCAGGCAACGGCGACCGGGTGGCGATCCACTGGGAGGGTGAGCCGGTTGGCGACTCCCGATCCGTCACCTACGCCGAACTCAAGGACGAAGTCAGCCAGGCCGCCAACACCCTGGCCGACCTCGGTCTGGTGTCCGGTGACCGCGTCGCCATCTACATGCCCATGGTGCCCGAGGCCATCATCGCGATGCTCGCCTGTGCCCGCCTCGGCGTGATGCACTCCGTGGTCTTCGCCGGCTTCTCGGCGTCGGCACTCAAGGCCCGCATCGAAGACGCCGCCACCAAACTGGTGATCACCACCGACGGCCAATACCGACGCGGGCAGGCGGTATCGCTGAAGAACGCAGTCGATGACGCGATCGACGGACTCGGCGACGCCAGCCCCGTGGAACACGTTCTGGTGGTGCGCCGCACCGGAATCGACACGCCGTGGACCGACGGCCGCGACCTGTGGTGGGACGAGGTGGTGCCCAAGGCGTCCACCGAGCACACCTGCGATGCGTTCGACGCCGAGCATCCGCTGTTTCTGCTCTATACCTCGGGCACCACCGGCAAGCCCAAGGGCATCGTGCACACCTCGGGCGGCTATCTGACCCAGGCGTCGTTCACCCACCACAATGTATTCGACATCAAACCCGAGACCGACGTGTACTGGTGCACCGCCGACATCGGCTGGGTCACCGGGCACACCTACATCGTCTACGGGCCACTGTCCAACGGAGTCACCCAGGTGGTCTACGAAGGCACCCCGGCCTCACCCGATGAGCACCGGCACTTCCAGGTGATCGAAAAGTACGGCGTCACTGTCTATTACACCGCCCCGACACTGGTGCGCACATTCATGAAGTGGGGCCGCCAGATCGCGGGCGAACACGACCTGTCCTCACTGCGACTGCTCGGCTCCGTCGGCGAACCCATCAACCCCGAAGCCTGGCGCTGGTATCGCACCGTGTTCGGTGCCGACAAGACCCCCATCGTCGACACCTGGTGGCAGACCGAAACGGGGGCGGCGATGATCTCCCCGCTGCCCGGCGTGACCCACTGCAAGCCGGGCTCGGCGATGCGCCCGCTGCCGGGCATCTCGGCCAAGATCGTCGACGACGACGGCAACGAACTCGAGTCCACCCCCGACGGCGGCGAGCACGCCACCGGTTACCTCGTGCTCGACAAACCGTGGCCGGCGATGCTGCGCGGCATCTGGGGCGACGATGAGCGGTTCAAGGAAACCTACTGGTCGCGCTTTGCGCAGCAGGGCTGGTACTTCGCCGGGGACGGCGCCCGCTACGGCAGCGACGGCGAGATCTGGATCCTGGGCCGCATCGACGACGTGATGAACATCTCCGGACACCGGATCTCCACCGCCGAAGTGGAATCCGCCCTCGTCGGGCACTCCGGAGTGGCGGAAGCCGCCGTTGTCGGGGCCACCGATGAGCAGACCGGACAAGCCATCTGCGCGTTCGTCATCCTCAAGTCCAGCGCCCACGGCGGAACCGAGAACATGATCGAGGAACTGCGCGCCGAGGTCGCCCGCGAGATCTCGCCCATCGCCAAACCCCGCGAAATCCACGTGGTGCCTGAGCTTCCCAAAACCCGCAGCGGCAAGATCATGCGCAGGCTTCTGCGCGACGTCGCCGAAGGCCGCGAACTCGGCGACACCTCAACCCTGGTGGACCCCAGCGTCTTCGAGGCCATCCGCGCAAGCAAGTAGGGCTAGACGGGAACGAAGCCCGACCCTGGGCGGGTCTTGGCGGCGATATCGGCGAGTTGGGTGTTGAACGACATGGTGACCGCCGGCGTGTGCAGCGGGATGAACTTGATGGCACACGTCGGCAGGTCCTCGCTGAACGCGCCGTGGATCATCCCGACGAGCTTGTTGTCGACGGTGACCGGTGCGCCGGAATCGCCAGGCTGCCCGCAGACCTGGTTGAGGATGGTGCCCGGCTGCTCGCCGGGGCCCCAGGTGACCCCACAGGAGTAGCCGGTGGTGCGGCCGAGCTTGCAGGCCACCTGACCGAACGACGGGTCGGGCCCGAGGCCGTTGATGACGAACCCGTTGACATTGTTGGTCGGGATCACCTTGGCGCGGTCGAACCGGATGACGGCGTAATCGAGGGCCTCGTTACCGGCCACCATCTCGCCGACGGGACCGGCCGCCTCGGCGCCTTCAGCGGCCACCACCGCCCCCGGCCCACCGCAGTGCGCGGAGGTGAACCCGACGAGATCGCCCCAACTGTCGGTGCCGATGGCCGTCAGCGTGCAGTAGGACTTCCCGTTGACGACGATGCCGGAGCCGCCGCCGAGGGTGATCGGCGCAGCACCTGCGGGGCCGGCGGTGAGCAGTGCCCACGCGGTGAACACAACGGCGAGAGCAGCGACAACTTTGTGATTGCGGCGTCCGGTCTTCATGCGACCTCCCGGATTCAGGGCCGTCAGGCCCTGGGTAGTAAAGCTGGACCGAGCTTAGCGGCACCACAGCAGCACCTTCCGCATCACGTTAGTGGCAGGTCATTCCCTGCCACGCTCTCAGCCGGAGTCGTCCCCGGTGTGGCGGGCATGGCAACATGAACGCCGTCAGGGCTGATGCCTATTTCGACCTGCCTGGAGGGTTCCGTCCGTGAGCAATGGCGACCGCAAGAATGGCGTACCCGCAACGGTGACCTCGATCCCCTTGATCGATCCGAACGCGGTGTCGGCGGATCCTTCGATCGGCGAGTTGGTCAAAGACGCCACCACCCAGGTCTCGACGCTGGTGCGCGCCGAGGTCGAGTTGGCGCGCGCGGAGATCACCCGCGATGTCAAAAAGGGCCTGACCGGCAGCGTCTACTTCATTCTGGCGCTGGTGGTGCTGTTCTACTCCACGTTCTTCTTCTTCTTCTTCGCCGCTGAACTGCTCGACACGTGGCTGTGGCGGTGGGCGTCATTCCTGATCGTCTTCGGTGTCATGGTGCTCACCACCGGACTGTTCGCATTCCTGGGGTACCTGAAGGTGCGGCGTATCCGGGGACCCCGGCAGACCATCGAGTCGGTCAAAGAGACCAAGGCCGCCTTCACCCCCGGACACGACAAGGCGCCGCCTGCCAAGGCCCCGGCGACCACTGACCCCTCGGGCTGGTAAATGCCACCCCCGGACCCGTCCGTCACCCGCATCAGCGGGCCGTGGCGTCATTTCGACGTGCACGCGAACGGGATCCGGTTCCACGTCGTCGAAGCCGACAACTCTGCCGAAGATGACGCCCACCCGGCGGGCACCGACCAGCCGCTGGTGATCCTGCTCCACGGGTTCGGCTCGTTCTGGTGGTCGTGGCGCCATCAGCTGCGCGGCCTGTCCGGGGCCCGGGTGGTCGCGGTGGACCTGCGCGGCTACGCCGCCAGCGACAAGCCGCCGCGGGGCTATGACGGGTGGACGCTCGCCGGTGACACCGGCGGTCTGATCCGCGCGCTCGGGCACACCTCCGCCACCCTGGTGGGTCATGCCGACGGCGGCCTGGTCTGCTGGGCCACCTCGGTACTGCACCCCAGGCTGGTGCGGGCCATCGCCCTGGTCAGCTCGCCGCATCCGGGTGCGCTGCGCCGTACTGCGCTGACCCGCCGCGATCAGGGGCGCGCACTGCTGCCGTCGCTGCTCACCTACCAACTTCCGGTGTGGCCCGAACATGTCCTGACCCGCCGCGACGGCCAGGCCCTCGAGGCGCTGGTGCGCAGTCGCGCGTCGGGAAAGTGGCTGGCGTCGGAGGATTTCGCCGAAACCATCGGATACCTGCGGCAGGCCATCCAGATCCCCGGTGCCGCCCACAGTGCACTGGAGTACCAGCGCTGGGCGGTGCGCAGCCAACTCCGCAGTGAGGGCAGGCGATTCATGAAACAGATGAACCGGCAGCTCGGAGTGCCGCTGCTGCACATGCGGGGCGAGGCCGACCCGTACGTGCTGTCCGCGCCGGTCGAGCGCACGCAACGTTATGCGCCGCAGGGCAGATTCGTCTCGTTGACCGAGGCCGGGCACTTCGGGCACGAAGAGGCGCCGGAGCAGGTGAACGCCCACCTGATGCGTTTCTTCGCGCAGCTCTGAACGGTCCTAGGAAACGCAGGAACCCGTCGGCGCCCGTTCGGTGGCATTGGTCTTGGCCATCTGCCGCTCCACCTCGTTGGCGGTCAGCACAAAACCGGTCTCGGTGTCGTCGACGGCGGCACCGAACACCACGCCGAGCACCTCGCCGCCGCGGTTGATCAGCGGGCCACCTGAATTACCTTGCCGCACAGTGCCTCTGATGGTGTAGACCTCGCGGTTGACGGTGGTGGTGCGATAGATGTCCGGGCCGTTGAGCTCGATGATCTCGCGGACCCGCGCCGGTGTCGCCGCGAATTCGCCGCCGCCCGGGTAACCGAGCACCAGTGCATCGGTACCGGTGACCGCAGGCTCGGGCGCGAAGGTCAGCGGCTGCGCAGGCAGGTTCGGCACGAACAGCATCGAGATGTCGGCGTTGGGGTCATAGGACACCACCACCGCGTCGTAGGTCTGACCGGCTGACTCGATGGTCACGGTGTCCGAGCCGGCGACGACGTGCGCATTGGACATCACGTGCTGCGGCGCGACGACGAATCCGGTGCCTTCGAGCACCTTCTGACATCCCGGTGCCACCCCGCGGATCTTCACGACGCTGGGCTGGACGGCCGCCACCACAGCGTCGGTGGCCAGCCCCGTGTCCGGCGGCGCCACCTCGACGATCGGGGTCCGGCCGAAGGGCTGCAACACATCTGGCAGCCCCGAGGTGTCCAGCAGTGCGGAGAGCCGTTTCGGGACGGCCCGCAGCCAATCGGGCGCCACCTCATCGACCTGGGCCAGCACTTTCGAGCCCTTGACCGCGTTCACCAGATTGGGTTGATCCGAGGAGGTCAGCGGCGTGGCGAGCAACCAGGCGGCGACCGTGATCACGATGATCTGCAACCCGACGCCGATGAAGGAGTCCACGAGCCGCACCCCGGGATTGCGGATGGCGCTGCGCACGGCCCGACCGAGCACCACACCCGCCACCTCGCCGACGACCACCAGCGCCAGGATCAGGAACAGCGCCGCGAACAGTTTGGTGCGCTCGCCGTCGATGTGGTTCACCAGGTGCGGGGCCAGCAGCACCCCGGCGACGGCGCCCAGCACCACACCGATGAAGGACATCACCGAACCCAGCGCCCCGGAGCGCCAGCCGGAAATGGCAGCGACGAAGGCGATGGCGACCACCGCGATGTCCAGCCACTGCGATGGTGTCACTGCGAATCCCCGCCGACCAGTGCCATGGCGTCGTCGAGTTCGACCACCCTGGAGGTGTCCCAGGGCTGCGCCCAGCCGGCGACCTCGAGCATCGCGGCGATGACCTGCCCGGTGAACCCCCACACCAGCATCTGGTTCAGCAGGAATGCCGGACCGGCGTACCGGCTGGTGTTCGCGTCGCGGTAGACCATCAGGCGGTTCTCCGGATTGACGAAGGCGCGCACCGGCACCCGCGCCACGATGGCCGTCTCGGCTTCGTCGACCACTGCGACGGGGCCGGGATCGGGTGAATAGGCAAGGACGGGCACCACATGGAAACCCGACGGCGGAATGAACATCCGCTCGAGCGTGGCCAACGGGTACAGCCGACTGACGTCGATTCCGGTCTCCTCCCACGCCTCCCGGAGTGCGGTGGCAACGGGTCCATCATCGCCCGGGTCACTGGTACCACCGGGGAAGGCGGCCTGTCCGGCGTGGTGCCGCAACGTCGACGCCCGGACTGTCAGCAGCAGATCGGCATCGTCGGGCAGTGCACCGGAGCTCGCCGGTGCCGGGCCGGAGAACAGCACCAGGACCGCGGCATCCCGCTTCTCGCCGTTTCGGGTGGCTTCCTCGTTGGCCGCTGTGATCGCTGCCAGCACCTCGGGTGGGACGCGGCGCCGGAAGGTGTCGGGGACGTCGCCGACGTTGTCCAGCAGTGGCTGTAGCCAACCGGGGGCGCTGTCCGGAGCCAACGGGAGCGTGCCCCACGAGCGGGCGGTACCCCCTGCGCTCACCGCGGCTCCCCTCTCATCGAAGTGCGTCTCCGACCGCCTCCGCGATTTCGTCAGCACTGACAAAGGCGCGCGGCAGGATCCCGGCCACGCTACCGTCCGCACGCAGCACGACAGTCGCAGGCATGACGTTCGGGACCGTCAGTGCGGCAGCGATCTCGCGGTCGCCGTCCTGGAGCGTGGGCAACCGCACACCCCATTCGGCGAGGCGGACCAGCGCTGCCTCCTGGTTCGGATCCTGATGCACCGTGACCACCAGAACGTCGTCGCCCACCTGCCGCTGATAGTCGACCAGCGCCGGCAGTTCGTCGGCGCACGGCCCGCACCAGTAAGCCCACAGATTCAGCACCACCGGGCGGCCGGCCAGCGCCCGCGCGACGTCGACGGGCCGGCCGTCCGCCGCGCACAGTGCCGACACGCCCTGCAGGGCGGCCGGACCGGGACCGCCGTCCCCGACCGGGCAGGGCGGCAGGGCCGCCTCGCGACGGTCTCGTGCCAATTGTTCGGTGTTCTCGGTGGGCGGCTGCTGTCCGGCGGTGGGCTGGCCGGAGACCGCCTCTTGCGGTTCGGTACCGAGTTGCGCGACGAGGGCACCGACCAACACCGCGATTGCTGCCACCACCACGATGGTCCACCTGGTCGAGGTGCTCATCTACATGCCGGCGAGAGCCAGCAGGTGCTCGGTTTCCGGGCCTTTGACCAGTGCGGCGGCTGTCTGGGGATCGGTGGGCCCGATGCCGAACGACGGGCAGTCCTTGGCCAGGACGCAGACGCCGCAGGCCGGCCGACGGGCATGGCAGACGCGACGGCCGTGAAAGATGATGCGATGACTCAGTAGCGTCCACTCCGGGCGTTCGATCAGCTCGCCGACCACCTTCTCCACCTTGACCGGGTCTTCTTCTGCGGTCCAGCGCCACCGCCGGACCAGCCGGCCGAAATGGGTGTCGACGGTGAGGCCCGGGATGTCGAAGGCATTGCCGAGGACCACATTGGCAGTCTTGCGGCCGATGCCGGGCAGTGTCACCAGCTCGTCGAGGGTGGCGGGTACCTCGCCGTCGAACCGGTCCACCAGCGCCTGGCCCAGCCCGATCAACGACGTGGCCTTGTTGCGGAAGAAGCCGGTGGGCCGGATGAGCGTCTCGAGCTCGGTGCGATCGGCGGAGGCGTAGTCGACCGCCGTCCGGTACTTCAGGAACAGCGCGGGAGTGGTCAGGTTGACCCTCTTGTCGGTGCTCTGCGCCGACAGGATGGTGGCCACCGTCAGTTCAAGTGGGGTGGTGAAATCCAGTTCGCAGTAGACGTGCGGAAATGCCTGCGAGAGGGTCCGGTTCATCCTGCGGGCGCGACGTACCAGCCCGAGATGGGTCTCTCGGCCCCACTGCAGGTCCGACTTTGCCTTGGCTGCCACCCTGACAGGCTACTGACCGGCACTGACAAAGCTGTGCGAAGCCCCGACCGGATTCGTTACAACGATGTCAGACCGGTTGACAAACCGTGATCCTGCTGAGACCTGACGCGTGTTTACTTCTCCCTTGTGTCCTGGTTGCTCGCGGCGTCGGTTCCCGGCCTGCTCATGCTGGTGACTTTCGGTCTGGAAAGGCTGGAGTCCCGCATCTGCGTCGGTGAGTGCCGCGACGGTGCAGAACTGACACAACAACCCAGAATTCGCCCCGAACCGAAGCCTCAGGACGAATTCCCGTCGTTTCCGTCGCTGCGGGCGGCGTTCGACGCACTCGACGGCGAGCCTCGTTTGCCGACCCGGCTGAGCCCGTCAACCCGCATCCCGGTGGAGAGCAATCCGCAATTTCAGCCGACTCGCCATGCCAATCGTGTGTAGCGTTGCCTAGTCTCGCCACTGCCTACCTCTAGACTTGTAACTCAAGCCGGATAGAGGCTGGTCGGCGTACATCAAATCAGCCAAGAGCCAAAGAGGGGCAACGTGGACGAGATCCTGGCGAGGGCCGGAATCTTCCAAGGAGTCGAACCCAGCGCGGTATCGGCGCTGACCAAACAGCTGCAGCCTGTCGACTTCCCCCGTGGGCACACCGTGTTCGCCGAAGGTGAGCCCGGCGATCGGCTGTACATCATCATCTCGGGCAAGGTGAAGATCGGTCGTCGCTCACCCGACGGCCGGGAGAACCTCCTGACGATCATGGGTCCCTCCGACATGTTCGGTGAGTTGTCGATCTTCGACCCCGGACCGCGGACCTCGAGCGCCACCACCATCACCGAGGTGCGTGCCGTGTCGATGGATCGCGACGCCCTGCGGGCGTGGATCGCCGATCGGCCCGAGATCGCCGAGCAGTTGTTGCGTGTGTTGGCCCGTCGCCTGCGCCGCACCAACAACAACCTCGCCGACCTGATCTTCACCGACGTGCCAGGCCGGGTGGCCAAGCAGCTGTTGCAGCTGGCCCAGCGGTTCGGCACCCAGGAGGGCGGCGCGCTGCGGGTCACCCACGACCTCACCCAGGAAGAGATCGCCCAGCTGGTGGGCGCCTCCCGCGAGACCGTGAACAAGGCACTCGCCGACTTCGCCCACCGCGGGTGGATCCGATTGGAGGGCAAGAGCGTGCTGATCAGCGACAGCGAGCGACTGGCCCGCCGAGCCAGGTAAACCCTGCGATCTCGGCGCGGTTTCGACCCGGCCTTGACCGGTCGGCGCCCGAAATCACTGCTCGCGCAAGTAGTTCAACTGCGC
>JBEVFK010000032.1:0-57300 GCA_040512325.1 Mycobacterium sp.
AAGAGCATCGGGCTGCGGCTCGGTGTGCCGTGGTACGCCTATGACACCGTGACGTTTGCAGGTGAGGTCACCGCGGTCGAGGATGGGCTGATCACCGTGAATGTCACCGGCAGCAACAGCCTCGGCGATCACGGGCTCGCCCCCGCCCCACACACTATCGGAGGTGCCGCATGACCGACGGTCTGTCCGGCAAAGCGGCAATCGTCGGGATCGGCGCCACCGACTTCTCGAAGAACTCCGGCCGCAGCGAGCTGCGGCTGGCGGCCGAAGCCGTCCTCGACGCCCTCGATGATGCCGGGCTGGCACCTTCTGATGTCGACGGGCTGGTGACCTTCACGATGGACTCCAACCTGGAGACCGCCGTGG
Organism: Mycobacterium sp.; assembly: GCA_040512325.1. Classification (GTDB taxonomy): domain Bacteria; phylum Actinomycetota; class Actinomycetes; order Mycobacteriales; family Mycobacteriaceae; genus Mycobacterium. The sequence continues at coordinate 367 of JBEVFK010000032.1, forward strand.
CGCGGGCCACCGGCATCGGGGATCTCACGTTTTTCAGCCAGATCGGCTACGGCGGCGGAGCCGCGGCCGCCACGGTGCAGCAGGCCGCGCTGGCGGTCGCTACCGGGGTCGCCGAAGTCGTGGTGGCCTATCGGGCCTTCAACGAGCGCTCGGAGTTCCGGTTCGGTCAGGTGATGACGGGCCTGACCGTCAACGCCGACTCCCGCGGCGTCGAGTACAGCTGGTCCTATCCGCACGGACTGAGCACGCCTGCCGCGTCGGTGGCGATGATCGCGCAGCGGTATATGCATGAATATGGTGCTACGAGTGCAGATTTCGGTGCAGTTTCGGTCGCCGACCGGAGACACGCCGCGAACAACCCGAAGGCGTTCTTCTACGGCAAGCCCATCACCATCGAGGACCACCAGAACTCGCGGTGGATCGCAGAGCCGCTGCGGCTACTGGACTGCTGCCAGGAATCCGATGGGGGCGTGGCGATCGTGGTCACCACTGCCGAGCGGGCCAGAGACCTCAAGCACCGGCCCGCAGTCATCGAAGCGGCGGCACAAGCGGCGGGCGCCGACCAGTTCACCATGTACTCGTATTACCGCGACGAGCTGGGTCTGCCCGAGATGGGGCTGGTGGGACGCCAACTCTGGGGGCAATCTGGATTGGCGCCCTCCGACATCCAGACCGCTGTCCTGTATGACCACTTCACCCCGTACACACTGATCCAGCTCGAGGAGCTGGGCTTCTGCGGTAAGGGTGAGGCCAAGGACTACATCGCCGACGGCGCCATCGAGATCGGTGGCCGGCTGCCCATCAATACCCACGGTGGCCAACTCGGCGAGGCCTACATCCACGGCATGAACGGCATCGCCGAAGGGGTGCGCCAGTTGCGCGGGACGTCGGTCAACCAGGTTGCCGGTGTCGAGCACGTGTTGGTCACCGCGGGTACCGGGGTGCCGACGTCCGGTTTGATCCTGGGCTGATTTGATCCTGGGCTGAGCGGCGGGTCACCTGCGCGTCCTGCCTGCCGGTCTGGGCAGACGTCGGGAAGATCTGGGTCTGCTTGGAGGTACGGTCTGGACCCCGAGGATCGACGCGTGAGCGCGCAGACGGCCCACCACCACAGCGTCCCATGCGATCCGCCCGCTCACGACTGAGCGGCGAGGCGGCGGCGGATCAGTTGTTGTGCAGTGAAAATGGTTCTGATGACCCAGATCGCGTCGGATCCCCCAGGCCTGGCAGTGGTGGAATCCGAGGCGGAAACAGCTCGGGTGTCGAGGTAGGTGTCAATGGACACCACGTGCGTGGTGACTCGATCCGACAGCTGATTGCTCACCTGCATGCCGTGGCCGGTCCATCTTCGTGAATACTCGTGGTGGGCAATCTCGCCACGGCAGCGGGCAGCGCCCGGCACCGCGGCGTCACCGGTAGACGGGGGACCGGTTGCGCCGGCGCCGGATGACCAGATCTCGGGGCTGCGGGAACCAGTCCGGTCTAGTCGCACTCTGGCTGTTGAGCGCGAACCCGCGGCTCCGCCGGTGAACGGCATGAACACAGCCTGTTCCCTGAGTCCGGCGCAGCCAACCGCGCTGAGTCGGCGGCGCGCGGAGGCGTCCCGGGAGACGGCCGAGGGGCTGCTCGATAGATCTAGATCATGGACTAAACCAAAGTTCGCTCTTTTTGCCCATGTACGGCAGAAGGCCGCTCGCTGATAGTAATTGGGTGTCAGCAAAGTTGGCTTCGGCCCACCGTGATCTATTGCTGGCCAGTCGATCAGCCTTCCTTGGGGGAGCGGGTTGATGGACGACATCGCCGCTCGCCGGATCCACGGTCGGCCGCGGCGTCATAGTGCTGCCGATGAGCCATCACAGTGACGCCGCGGTCCGTCCGGGCCCACGGCGGCGGGCCGGCACATACCCATACCGATTCGGGGGGATCGAACAAGTGACATTGGACGTGTTCGCGTGGCCGGCGTCGGCGACAGCGGACGACCGGGTGGCAGATGTGCGGCTGCGGATGCATCAGCTGTTCGAAAAGACGTGTGCAGAAGCGCCTTCGCGGGTGGCGATAGACCACGACGGGGGGACGGTCACCTACGGGGAGCTGGATGCTCGGGCCAACCAACTGGCTCAGCACCTCCGGCGGCGCGGTGTGCTGCCCGGCGCCCGGGTGGCCGTGTTCCTGACGCGGTCGGTGTCGACCTATGTGTCGATACTGGCGGTGGGGAAGTCGGGCGCGACACTCGTGCCGATCGATCCGGCTGCGCCAGAGGACCGGGTCGCCTACATCGTCGGTGACGCGGGAGTGGACGCGGTGGTGACCTCGGCGGATCTGGCCCCGACTGCGGCGGGCGCGGGATGCGCCCTGGTCGAGTTGGACACCGAGGCTCCTGCAATCGCGAGCTGCCCGTCGACACCCCTCGACTTGGCCTCTCCCGCAGCCGACGAGGTTGCGTACGTCATGTACACCTCGGGATCCAGTGGCCGGCCGAAGGGTGTGATGGTCACCCACGACAGCATCTGCAACTTCCTCAGTGTGGTGCCCGAGGTCTACGACGTCCGACCCGACGACCGGGTGTATCAGGGTATGACGATCTCCTTCGACTTCTCGATCGAAGAGATCTGGCCGACCTGGGTCCGTGGCGCCGCCCTGGTGGTGGGACCGAATGATTCCCGCCGACTCGGTGCCGAACTCGCCGATTTCCTCGAAGAGCATTCCGTCACTGTTCTCTATTGTGTGCCTACGCTTTTGGCGACACTTCCGCGGGTCCTGCCGCAGATCCGGTCGGTTCTCGTCGGTGGTGAGGCGTGCCCGGCACAGCTGGTCGCCCGGTGGGCCGAACCCGGCAGGCGCATGCTCAACACCTACGGACCCACCGAAGCCACGGTGACTGCCACTGTGGGACAGCTGATTCCAGGTCGCACGGTCACCATCGGACGACCGTTGCCGACGTATTCGGTGGTACTGCTCGACGAGGAACGGTTGCCGGTACCCGATGGTGAGATCGGCGAGATCTGCATCGGTGGGGTAGGGGTTGCGCTGGGATACGTCGGTCGGCCTGACCTGACTGCTGACCGATTCATCGAGCACGAGCTGGCCCCGCTGGGGAGTCGGCTCTACCGGACCGGTGACCTCGGCCGCATCGATGCAGGCGGTGACATCGAGTACCACGGCCGAGCCGACGCGGAAGTCAAGATCCGCGGACACCGCATCGATCTCGGCGAGGTCGAGTCGGTGCTTCTCGAAGACCCGATGATCGCGGAGGCAGTCGTCAATGCCGTGGCCGCGCAGCCGGGTTCACCTCCGGAGACGCTGGCGGCTTTCGTTGTCGCGGCAGTTGAGGTCGACCTCGACGAACTGGCACAACGACTGCACGAGCGGATGCGGCACAAACTGCCCCCGTACATGGTCGCGGCGACGGTCGACGTCTTGCCAGAGCTACCTACGATGCCCAGCGGCAAGGTGGACCGGAAAAGGCTGCCCGCACCGGTCGGTCCACGATTCACCGGTACCGGTCCGGTCGTGGCCGCGGAGACAGAGGCCGAGGAACGCGTTGTCGCCGCGTGGGCACAGACGCTCGAGGTGCCGCCGGACTCGGTGTCGGTGGAGGCCGACTTCTTCCGTGACCTCGGCGGCCACTCGCTGCTCGCGGCGCGAGCGGTCTCCCGGTTGCGCGAGGACGGGTTCGTATCAGCGGCTTTGCGTGACCTCTACAACAACCCGACGGTGCGCGCACTGTGCAACTTCCTCACCCGTGGGAAGGCTGCCGCAGTCGCCACCCGGCCTGCTCCGCTTCGCCACCGGACGCGGGCGGTGGCGGCAGCCGGTTGTGTTCAAGCAGTGGTGATCTATCTGCTGTTCTTCGTGATCACCGTGCCGGTGGCATATGTCTATACGGTCAACGACGGCTATGCCTCGGTGATAGTCCTCGTTGAACTGATGGCGGCGATCCTGACGACCTATATCGCGGTGCGGTGGATCCTGCCGCTGATGTTCGTCCGACTGTTGACGGCAGGAATACGGCCGGGGCGCTATCCGCTCTGGGGCGTTGTCTACCTCAGGATCTGGTGCGCGACGCTGCTGCTGAACATCGCCCCACTACCGGTGCTGAGCGGATCACCCTTGGCTCCTGGGTATCTGCGGTTGTTGGGGGCGAAGATCGGGCGTGGAGTCCACCTCGGTACCAGTGCGCTGGCCCTGCCCGCGATGCTGCGAATCGGAGACGGAGCTTCGGTGGGTTACGGAGCCACGCTGCGTCCGTGGCGAGTTCAGGACGGGTGGGTCCTGGTCGAGCCGATCACCATCGGTGCGGGTGCGTTCGTCGGTGCCCATGCCATCCTGGATCCAGGCGCTACGGTCGAAGCCGGTGCAGCCCTTGGCGAACAGTCGATGCTGGGCGCCGAGGCCCTGGTGCCTGCGGGCGACCGCTGGGCAGGATCGCCTGCCGAACCGGTGGCTGCTCTGTCGGCACCGGTGGAGCAGCTGCTGGCAGGCGAGCCCACCACGAAGCCGTGGTCGGCCGGGCTGCTCACGGCGGTGGTCATCGGCCTGATCGGACTGGAACTCGCGGTGATCGCGATGATCACGCCCACCGTTCTGGTGGTCTGGACGGTGCTGCTGCAGTGGGGGATCCTCGCCGGGCTGCTGATCACGCTGCTGGCGGGGCCGATCTTCGTCCTCACCGTCTGCGTGATCGTCGGGGTGGGAAAATGGTTGATTCTTCCCAGGCTGTCGGCAGGAAGATATCAGGCACGTTCCGGACTCGGTGTGCGCAAATGGATTTCCGACAAACTGCTCGAGATCAGCCTCGCGTACACCAACTCGCTCTACGCCACGCTGTACACCGCGCCGTGGTTGCGTCTACTGGGCGCCAGGATCGGGCGCGGCTCGGAGATCTCGACTGCTGCCCACCTCGACCCGGACCTGCTGCAGCTCGAGGAGGAAACGTTCATCGCCGACATGGCCAGTGTCGGCGCCGCCACCTTCGCGCGGGGCTATCTGTCGGTTGCCCCGACCGTGGTGGGCCGGCGGTCCTTCATCGGCAATGCCGCGGTCGTCCCGGCCGGATCGATGATCGGCGAGGGTTGCCTGCTGGGTGTGGCGACGGTGCCACCGATCGGTGGGGTTCCGGCTGGAACGTCATGGTTGGGATCGCCCGCCATGCACCTACCGGCGCGGCAGGACAGCGGGAACTTCGCCGAATCTGAAACCTACAGTCCATCAGTTCAATTGGTACGACACCGGCTGGCCATCGAGTTCGTTCGGGCCACCCTCCCGGCGTCACTGCTCGGTATCAGCACGTATCTGTTCCTGTGGGTGCTGTCGGAGCTGGCGAACGGACGCGATCTGCTGTGGCCTGCGCTGCTGTCACCGCTGATCGCGACGGCCTGCGCGGCTGCGGTGATCGGGTACTGCGCATCGGTGAAACGCAATCTGATCGGCCGTTATGAGTCCCGGGTGGAGCCCCTGTGGAGCAAATACGTCCGCCGCGCCGAACTGGTGACCGGGCTCTACGAAGCCGCAGCGGTGCCGGTCGGGTTGGGGCTGTTGGTCGGCACCCCGCTGCTGCCGCCGCTGCTGCGTTGGTTCGGCGTGAGCGTCGGACGGCGCGCCTGGGTGGGCACCACGTACATCACGGAGTTTGACCTCGTTGAGATCGGTGATGATGCGGCCGTCGGTGTGGAGGCGTCCTTGCAAACCCACCTCTTCGAGGATCGAGTGATGAAGATGTCCAAGGTCAGCATCGGGCCGGGTGCCAGCGTGGGAACGCGCGCAATCGTGTTGTACGACAGCGTCATCAACCGTGACGTTGCGCTGGATTCGCTGTCGCTCTTGATGAAGGGCGAGGATCTTGCGGTGGGCACTCACTGGGGTGGGATACCGGCACAGCACCACGGTGACACCGCGGAGGACGCTCCCGCCGGCCATCAGCGCCGGAGTCGGCGGATCCAGCTGCGTCGGGTCCGGCAGGTAGCGGACGCCGTGTGACCCGGAACCAGCTCGACTTGCCGGCCAGACAAAACCACGGAGGGGACCACGAACTATGAACACGGATCTATTGGTGTCGGACACCCGCCACTACCGGATCGACTACGAGATCAACCCGTACATGTCTCGCGGGTTGCAACCAGACCCCGAACGCGCGGCGGCCGAGCACAACTCGATCATTGCCGCCCACCGTGCTGCCGGGCGAGCGGTCGAGTATCTTCCCTCGGCGCCGGAGTGCCCCGACATGGTCTACACCGCCAATACAGCGGTCGTTGTGGGAAACCGCGCAGTACTCGGCCGCCCGCCCGGCCCCCGTTTGCCGGAGATCCCGTATGTCCGAAAGTGGCTGCTGCAGCATGGCTATGAAGTGCTGGATGCGCCGTACTCGTTCAGCGGTCAAGGGGATGCCCTGCGCTGTGGGCCACTGTTGCTCGCCGCCTCGGGTCAGCGGACCGACCCGAGGATGCACGCCGTGCTTGCAGATCATCTGGGCCTGGAGGTTGTTCCGCTGTGCACCTCGGGTCCACTCTGGTACGACCTTGACCTGGCCGTTGCGGTGATCAACGGTCCGCGGACCGTCGCCTACTGCCCCGAAGCGCTCGACGAGTCCAGTAGCAATGCCTTGCACGGGCTCGGGCTGGATCTCATCAAGGTCACCGCAGAGGAGGCCGCCGAGTTCGCGCTCAATCTCATCAGTGACGGCGACACCGTCACGATGACCACCGGTGCTCCCTTGCTTGCTGCCGACCTGCGGGAACGGGGATTCCGCGTTGTCGAACTCGACACCACTGAACTGCGTAAGGGCGGCGGCGGGGTCCGCTGCACCGCCCTCACCCTCGGCGCCAGATAGTCAGAGGCTGATGACAACCCTGAGTCACATCCTGAGGTACCGCCGAGGTACCGCCGCCCGGGAGAGCCACCGGAGCTCCCGGTCGCCGTGTTCGTCGGGCGGGCTTGCGCTCGTCTACCGCGGGCCGGCCTCACTGCCAGGTTGCCCCGAAGCCGCCGCAGAGCTTCTCCGCGCGAGCTCGCGCCCCCTTCGTGTCGAGTTCGTCGGTCCACGTGAGCCCCGGCAGCTGAGCACCGCATCGCTGGCAGATGCGGTGCTGTACGTCCAACCGGGTGGCGCGGAGCTCGATGACGCATATCGGCATCTGCGGCCGCACCGCAAGGACATCCGCCGGTTCGTTGCCGCCGGCGGGCGCTATCTGGGCTTCTGTCTTGGGGGCTATCTCGCGGGAGCATCGCCCGGCTTCGGACTTCTGCCCGGAGATTCCGACCAGTACATCACCACGGAACTCGCCACCATCCACTCCGAAGAAGACGCAGTGGTCGAGGTGAACTGGCGGGGACAGCTGCGGCAGTTGTACTTCCAGGACGGACCTTGTTTTCAGCTCGACCCCCGCGCGGACACCACGGTGTTGGCCACCTACCCCAATCAGGCCGTGGCAGCCTCGGTGTCCGGCTTCGGCCGCGGCCGCGTCGGGGTGGTCGGTCCCCACCCGGAGGCCGAGGCCGACTGGTTCACGGATGCAGCACTCCGCGATCCCGGCCGCAACCATCCGAGCCCGGCCAATGCCCGCGGACGTGACCTGGGTCTGGATCTTCTCAACGAGGTGATGCGACCGTGACCGCCACTCTCACCGCTGGGCCGCCGCCCGGTTCCTCACTGTCAGAGCCTGCGCCTGCGAGAGTCGGCACCGCCGGAAATCGGAAGGTCCGCCTGCACGGGGTCGACGCGGCACGCGGTCTCGCGCTCATCGGGATGATGGTGATCCACGTGCTGCCGGACGCGAATCCGGCGACCGGCGGACCGGCTTGGACGTACGTCGTCTCCGCAGGCAATGCCTCGGCGTTGTTCGCGCTGCTGGCGGGGGTGTCGGTGGGGTTCACAACCGGCCGGGCCCGGGTGAAGTGGGAGCAGGCGCGTCCGACAGCAGCGTCGCTGGCTGCGCGCGCCGCGGTGGTGGCTGTGATCGGGTTGGCACTGGGCTACACGGAGTCCGTGTTGGCCACCGTGATCCTGCCGTTCTACGCCGTGATGTTCCTCTTCGCGATCCCGCTGGTGTTCCTGCCCACCTGGGGGGTCGGGCTGGCGGCCATCACGATCATCGCGGCGGCGCCGCCACTGGCGTTCCTGCTGCTGCCGTACGTCCCCGGCCCGACGGGATCTGAGCTCAACCTCGGCCTCGTCGATCTTTTCACCCGGCCACTGGGGTTGATCTCAGAACTTGTGGTCTCAGGGGAGTTTCCGGCGCTCATCTGGATCGCCTACCTGTGTGTCGGACTGTTCATCAGTCGGCTCAACCTGTCCTCGGCTCGCACCGCCTCCCGCATGCTCATCGCGGGCTGCTTCACTGCCGCTGCGGCGCAGGTGATCTCCGGGCTGTTGTTGTATCGCTACGGCGGGCTTCAGCAGATCTGGGCCGCTGCCGATACCGGCGCTGTCAACGACACCATGGAGGTGCTCCGTTTCGGTGGTGACGGCACGTTGCCCGCTACCACCTGGTGGTGGCTGGCGCTGGTCGAACCGCACAGCGGGACACCGTTGGACCTGCTGTCGACGATCGGTATCGCCTCGGCTGTGCTTGCATTCATGCTGCTCACCGATCACCTGACGGGTCCGATCTCCGGCCCACCGACTGGGCTGGTCAAGTTCGCGCTCGCCGCGGCAGGGAAGATGACGCTGACCTTCTACACGCTGCACGTCATGTTCATCAACTCCATCCACGACACCTACGTTCCCACAACGAGTTTGATGCTGCAGGCAGCAGCGGCGATCGTATTCGGTATCGCGTGGCAGGCAACTGCAGGCCGGGGGCCCCTGGAGGCGATGACCGCGGCATTGACCCGGCGTGCCCGCCAATTCGCCCGTCGGACGACACAACAGACAACACGCCGAACCGCGGCCATCGAGGAGGCGCAGCCGTGATGAATCGACGCAACTTCGTGACGGGTGCCTCGGCTGCCATCGCGCTGTTACTAGGGGCCAGTGCGGGCACGTTCGCCGCCAATCTTTCCGCCTCGCCCGCCCGTGCCGCGGTGTACCGGGGTCGCGGGGCCGGGTCCTGCGACGGGTGCAGCGAAGCAGTTGCGCGCCTGCTGGGCAGCAGTCCCACACCACTGGAAGTGGAGTTCATCGGTCCTGATGAAGAGCGCGATGTGAGTCCGGAAACACTCAGCGGCATGGTCCTCTATGCGCAACCGGGTGGTGGTGACGTCGCGACGGCCTGGGATCATCTGCGAGGCGACGCGGAGACGATTCGCCATTGGGTCCAGAACGGCGGCAATTACCTCGGGTTCTGCCTCGGCGCCTATTTGGCTGGGTCAGACCCAGGTTTCGGTTTCCTTCCCGGTGAGGTGTACCGCTACATCGACGCAGAAGGCGCCACGGTCGGTGATCCGAGCTACACGACAGTCGAGACGGACTGGGGTGGCCAGCGCGCTCAGATGTACTTCCAAGATGGGCCGGCATTTCGCTTGTCCCCCAACGCACCCGCCACCGTCCTGGCCACCTACCCGGGCGGTGAAGCCGCCGCCCTGGTCGCGTCCTTCGGCCGCGGGCGGGTTGGACTCGTCGGACCTCACCCGGAAGCTGATCTCGCCTGGTTCGGTTCGAAGGTCGCAAACCCCGGCGAAGCGATTCGGCCTGACCTCGGTCACCGTTTGATCGAGCAGACGCTGCACTTGTGATCCCGCCGAAAATGTTGCGATAGCAAAGTATCGAAAGGCGATGATGCAGTTCGGGAAAGTGACGATGCGAGAAGGCCCTGTCGCCGGATATCTCTCCCCGTGGTGGACATCCGACCAATGCATGAGCTGCAGCAAAAATGCAGGGCAACAATTGAATAGGTCGAAACACCTGCAGGATCAGCTGAGCTCACCGGGACCGCACTCATGGTGGTCACCAGGTGTGAGTGCCGGTCGTCAAGTCGATCGCAGGCACACTGAAGTGTTATCTTGACGCAATTTCAGCAAAGTATTACGCTATGTAAATTGCATGTCACATCCGCGGATCGCGAATGATGGGCAGGCAGCAGACAACTGAAACATCGGCGGCACAACGGGTTTCGTTCATGGGGTTTCGTTTACGGGGTTTCGTTTACGCCACAAACTGGGGAGGCGCTGATGGTTGATCAAGCGATGGGGTTCGGTGACCACCTGTCGGTCCCGCCGCCGCTGCGGGGACGGCATCGGTCGGGCACCGGAATCTTTGACGCCGTTCTGGTTGCGGGCGGACTGGCTTTTACGGCCTCGCTGGCGCTTTCGTTCATCGACGGTAGGTATCCGGACCTTGCCGAACGCCATTTGATCGGCCCCTACACCGATTCTCCCGGCTTGTTCCAGTCGGCCATGCTCGGTGACGAAAACGAGGTACTCAGGTGGCATCTCAGGACTGCCATGGACCCTGTTGCGTTGGCGCAGGTGTTGTTCGATGCGGTATCCGGCGGGCCGGCGCCGTACGTGGCGGAGTTCCTCAGTTTCTTTCAGCATGAGGCTGCCGAGCTTGCGGGCTTCGCCGCTGCGAGTATCCCGAACTTCGACTCGAGCACTCAGCTGGTGAATCTCGGGATGGCCATGCAAGGCGCTTCGGGCGCACTGACTTTCAGGCCGAGTGGCGGCGGTGGCGGATGGAGCGGGGCCGGGGCTGCCACGCCGTGGCTCTTCGAGTGGCCGGCGTGGCTGCCGTTGCCACCGTGGCTGCAACTGCCACCGTGGGTGGTCGCACCGTCGGCACCACTGGTCTTGCAGGCACAGTTACTACCGGTAGAGCTGCCTCCTGCGCCGGCACCCGTACTCTTGGAAATCGCCGTCCCGTCGTTTGTTGCCCCGCCGGCGCCGGCGCCGTTGCCCCCGGCTCCCGAGATGCTTCCGCCGCCACCACCACCTCCGGCGCCGGCGCCCCTGCCACCACCTCCGGCGCCCTTGCCGGAACCTGTGCTGGTGGTTCCTGAGCCGATCGTGGTGGAGGCGCCGCCTGTTCCTGTGCCGGCTCCTGAACCGGCTCCGGTGGAAGTCATCTTCACTCCTTCTGAGCCGGTGGTGCCCAGCGAGCCTCCGTCGAATCCTGGTGTCTCCGAACCAAGTCACGTGTTCGATTCGGGGATTCTCGGCTCTGGTTCGCAGATCGGACCGTACGGGACGGATAACCCGGCCGAACCGGGCACCGGTGGCACGAGCGGCGCAAACGATCCCACCGGCCCGACCGGCCCGACCGGCTCGGCCAATCCGACCGATCCGGTCAGCCCGGCCGAGAGCAGCGGAGTCACCGATACGGTGAATACGTCAAGCGACGTCGGTGGAGGTGAGCAGGCGACGGCCGGCGAGACGTCGAGTTCCTCCGGCGACACCACCGGTGGCGGCGACGCCAACGGGGATGGCGGGTCGTCCCCAGGAGACACCAGCCCCAGTCCGTAACAACTCTTGCTCCAACGCGGTCCCACCCTTGAGACCCGCCGAACCGGACTGGCATCTGGCTCGGCGGCGTCGGGGGTGGGACCCGCACCTCGGTGGTGATGGCTGTGGCAGCCTACGGCCTGCCGTATTGGTGGCATCTTCGCCGGCCAGGCCGACCGCGGTTCGGCATCTCGTCAGCCACTCCTGGGGGTGGTATAGCGATGGACAGCGAAGAGATGGGACCCAGTCCAACGGGCGTCCACAACCATCGACTGCAGCCGGCTGCACCGGCGAGATCGTGCTGGATGCCTGAATCGACTGCCACCATCGGGCCACACTGGCGTCGGCACCACGCGCTCAGTGCGCGGTGCAGGGCGCCTCAACTCCCTCGTCAAGAGGTCGAGGCTGGACAGTGGTGATAGGTCCCGGCACCGCGGAGTAGAGGGGCATTCGACGATGAACATGTGGTCACCGGGCCGCACTTCTGTTCACCGACGTAGATGTCCCCTTTGCCATCCTCGCAGCCCACCTCGAAGGCGACTGTGGCTCAGTATTGGGGCGCGCTACGAGCTGGGAGTGTGCTGCCCTGCTCGGGACGGCACCGGGGGTGGCCCGGCCAGGTCGGCCTAGCCGACTCCGGGCCGACTCATGAACTCATCGTCAACGTTTCGCCAGAACTGTTGCATCCCTTGGTTTGTCGCACCTCATCGGCAGTTGTCCGTCGTCCACGACCTGATGCGCCGTCCGCGGGCCGCGGCGGGTTCGGCTCAGTTGCTGCAGCCGGTGTCGTGTCCGCTGGGTGTCTGGCCCGCGCCGCACCCAGCCAGGGATGATGCCGGGGAGCAAAGCCGTAAGTTCCGCTACCTTCACCTTGCTCGTCACGGCTTCGCGCCAGGGTCAGCCGCACCGGATGAGCTTCGGCGTCGACACTGTGCGACAGCTACCCGATGGTCGCTGGCATACACGTACTTGCAATTTCAGCAAACAGTAGAGCTGATGCGGCCAGAATCGGCGGTGCCGAAACGGGATTTTGCCAGGGCAGGCGTACGCAGCAGGAATGGCGAGGCAGAGGGCGTAGACCGCGTCTTTTACCCGGCTGACCTCCAGTTTCGGGGTGACGCAGTAGGTGGGAAGCGGGTGGCGTGACATATCACACGTCGAAATGTAGGGTCGTAGGCGATACTGGCAAATTTTGGGGGCGGGTAAATTTCTTGTCCGTATCCCTGACATGACGCCAGGCTCGTGCACACAATGGGGGTGTGCTAGATGTCAGCAACTCACGTAATCGGACTACGACAGGGAAGGTGGTATGAAAAAATGCTACTTACCAGTAACGGGGATCGGCACAGGAGATGACGGCGCCGATACCGACCCTGGCCGAGATTCAAGATCGGCTGGCGATGGCTGTGCCGCGATCGCCTGATGACCCACTGTTCAACTACCGCCGACCATCTACCGGGAAGGCCTTTTCCAACGGCCGACTCCGGAACCTGGCCCTGAGTCGTGAGTTGCGTCCGCTAGCTGTCGATGGTTCGGCAGCGGTGTCGGCACTTCGCGGACGCCCTCCGGACCGCGATCCCGTAGTGCTCATCGTCGATGACTGCGCCATCTACCGCGAAAATCTGGTGGCCGTGTTCGCCGCCAACGGTTCAGCTGATCCGCGCTCCGCATGGGATCTGCCCACGTTGTGCACGGCTCTCACCGAAGACCCACCGCACGTAGTGCTGATCAATCTGGATACCCGCGACAGCGCGATGCTGTTGCAGGCCACCTTCGAGATCTGCCCAGACATCCAGGTGGTCGTCATCGGGCTCTCCGAAGATGATGAAGCGGGGATCGTGGCCTGCGCGGAAGCCGGCGTCGCCGGCTATCACTTGCGGAGCGAATCGCTCGATGACCTGCTGATGCTGATTCCCCGGGTTGCTGCGGGGGAGTCCTTGTGTTCGCCAAAAGTGTCGGCGATTCTGCTGCGTCGCTTGTCAGCTCTGGCAGCGCAACGCCAGCCTGCGGCGTCAGAGGTGGTCCTCACAGCCCGAGAAGTGCAGATCCTGCAACTGCTCGATCTGGGCTTGTCGAACCGCCAGATCGCGGCGCGTCTGTGCATTGCGGTGCACACCGTCAAGAACCATGTGCACAGTGTTCTCACGAAGCTCGGAGTCAGTACACGGGCCGAAGCCGCGGCACGGTTTCGTACGGTGAGCCTTGTCGAGAACGGTGTAGAGAACTAGAAAAGATCCACGGTGGGTCTGGCTCTCATGATCCATTTACCAGAGCACGAGCAGTACACGATAGTTGCAGTGGCTAGAGGGGTTCAGCCACGAGCCATGTCGGAACCGCAGTTGGGGGACTGCCATCAAGTCAAAATACAAAGCTGGGAGCTCACGTCATCCCGGTCTTTCATGGGGGTCACGTCGGACTGAATCCGGCGGAACTACGGATTGGCCGCCGAGTCGGCAGGCTCGAATACCGCAGGCAGGCCACATCAGATGTCCTGGAAACCACCGATGCCGGGCGCGTGGGGTTGTGCCATGGGCCGCATCGTGGTCTCGGCATCTGGCAGCCGTAATGCTTTGTCCAACAGCGGATTAACTGCTGTCGTCAACTTTGGTGTGCGCGTAGACGGCCATGTTGCGAGTATTCGTGAAATTCCAGCACTGCGAGTGGTCGTCATGGCGTCGGATCTGATTCCGTTGTTTACCAACAGATTTTGTGAACAGCTACCGTCCGTGAATAGCTGCCAAGGGCCAAATCTACCGGCGCGAGGATGACCGCTGAGGTCCCTTGCGGACGGCGGATGGGGCGATGCCGGACAGTAGTTGTTGGATCTCGGGCCGAGGTGATGCCGCAAACGAACTCATCCAAGGTCAGCAACAGGCCTTACAGAGCTGAGTTCACGGCTCGTTCGCCGGCGGTGACGACAGGGGCAAAGCGATCCGGTCCAGTCCATTGTGTGACGAAATCTGCAGATATGGCAAAGCATCCATCAGACACGGCACAGCGCAGAGCTGCCGGTACTCATTCGCCAGGTCGTTGTCTTAGTGGTAAATTCATCGGAAATTCTCAGGTTTGACCTGGGATTCTTACGAAAAAAACAGATTATGGGTACATGTTCACCCAGTTTGCTTACCGTTGCGAAGAAGATGCCGCGCGCTCGGGGATTCACCCTGGCGTCTTACGGCAAAGAATGAAACCGCAAGGAATCTCGCCGTTCTGCGTGACAAAATGCCCCTCCAGCGACCACAATGGGTGGTGCATGCTGGCCACCGCATGATGAGTGAGTACTGGGGAGGGTGGTGTGGCGAACACACGAAGGACAAGTTCGGCCCATCGGCAACGGCCATGACCGGGCGGGGCGACCTACGGGCGGAGGAGGGGTTCCCGCGCGGGTCGAACAGTGACACCGCGGTGGGCGCAGCTGGCCTGGCGACATCGCCGGTGTTCCACGCAGGTCACTCTTTCAAGGACAATGGCCATGCCCTCAGGGATGGCATCCGCAACAACCACTCGGATCATCATGTGGCAGAGCCGTTTATCCCCGGGTGGACAATCCACGACACGGCGCCGTGGGGTTCAACTCAGACTGGATCGGTGGGAGGTCGTCGCTCCGATGTACTCCGTGATGCGCGGGTACTGATCGTTGATGACTGCACCCTGCACCGGGAGAACCTCGCTGCGCTGATCGTCGTCAACGGGGCGGCTGGAGTCAGTACGGCACGGGATCTCCAGACGTTGATCCGGGCGGTCCACGACGGCGCGCCCAGTGTCATGCTCCTCAACATCGCGACGGTGGGCAGTGCGATGTTGTTGCGCGCCGCGCTGGAGATCGCACCAGGCATGCGCGTGATTGTCCTGGGTGTGTCCGGGGACGACGAACCGAGAATCGTCGAATGCGCCGAAGCAGGCGCGGCGAGTTACCACACCCGCGAAGACTCGATCGAAGATCTGCTGATCCTCGTCGCCAAGGTCAATGCAGGAGAGGCCGCCTGCTCACCGAGAGTTTCAGCGACCCTCATCCGCAGATTGGTTGCACTCGCAGCTCAGCGTCCAAGCGCACCTGGTGAACTCATGCTGACGACGCGCGAAACCGAGATCCTCAAGATGCTCAAGCTCGGTCTGTCGAACCGGGAAATCGCAGACGAACTGAGCATCGCGGTGCACACGGTCAAGAACCACGTGCACAGCCTCTTGGCCAAGCTCGGCGTAACCAGCCGGGCGCAGGCTGCGGCTCTCGCAGACGCCTTTCCGTGAGCCGAGGGCGGGCCGCTCCGCGGCACTAGAGGCTGGATTCAAAGTCGGAACTCTGGTGGCCGGAATGGCCGAGTTTCGCGTCTCAAAGCGGCTGCAAACGTGAGTATTTCAGTCGGGGACGGCGGTGCCACACCCGCACTTCGGCAGCCGAAACGGCCATCTGCGGGAACGACACACCCTCGCATTGTTCGCTGTAGAACCCGCTCGAGTTGTAAAATCACGGTAAACATCAAGTGGCACTGCGCCATTGCGAGCACATGGAACTAGTCCCTGGCGTCGGTGAGATCCAGATCCAGTGACTGCCAGAACTGGTCCTGTTCATGGGTTCGATCGAGTTCACCACCCGAATTGGCCAATGCTCCGCGCTGAGCGGGTCAAATGGTTCGGCACCAAAGCGTAAGCCCTGGCCTAGGGTTTCTGCTGGGTCACGATTTCGACTACAAAGAATATCGAAGGTCCAGGTAGAGAACCGGTTTGAAAATAGTCCTGATGGTCCATATACGACCGGGTATCGGGGAGCTGATAGTAGAACCGTGCCATCCACGTTAGCCACGCACCGCAGCTGTGGCAGTGGTGCGCCTTCGCGGACGTCACAGAGACCTGCGAGGCCTCCATGCGGCCGGTGAGTTCGACAGCGCGGCGTCGTCGGCACCGTCCACCGCGCGGAGCTCAGCCCGACGGCATCCCCGATTCGACGCTCCCACCGGATTCTCGTTCGCGTCGAGACGAGCCGGGACGGCCTCAGCGCCGCATGATCGTCGCGGTGGTCATGACGGCCGGCTTGGCAGTCAGTGCCATCGTGTACCCATCGATTGATCCCCTTCATGTTTTCGGTGACGACCTCCCTCCGCTGGTCACCGCGAAATCCATCGATGTCGTCCCACCGGGGTCGCTGGACAGTCCCGGCCCGAACCTGATGGCGTTCGAGCGCCCCGATATCGCGAAGCTGGTCAGGCTGCTGGATGCGGCAGCTGCAGAACTGCCGATGGAAACCCTGGTGCAACTTGTCACCGAGTACCGGTTGCGGGATACGGTCGCGTCTCCAGAGAAAGCCAGTTCGGTTGTACCCGTGGTCAGTACCGGCCTGGTGATGGCAGGCAGCGGTGACACGTCCCAGTTCCGGACGGCTGAGATGCCACCGAAACTGTTGATGCTCATCGAGTTCGTCATGCAGAAGGCCAGTGCATCGGGCGCTGCGGTGCTGGAGATCGTCGCGGACCTCGTGTCCACACTTGCTTACGCCATCGGGATCGAGCCCGTTGTGACGGGCCCGGAATCTCAGAGTGTGCCGCAGGCGCCCGCGCCCAGTCCACCACCGGCACCCGCCACATCCGAACCGACGACCGTGCCGTCGCTGTCCATAGCCCCTGTCCCACAGCCCACGTCAGATCCTCCGGGTCCGGCAGCTGAACCACCGACGGCACCGACCTCCGAGGAATCCGTGGCGCCTCCGGCACCGCCGATCGAGGTGCAGACACCTGAAATCGTCACTGCCACTGTGACAGCGTCACCGCCTCCCAGCCCGCACATCGCGCCCATCCCATCAGATGAGCCGAGTTCGTCAGTGCCAGAGCCTGAAACGACAACCGAGGAGGACGGTTCACCAGACGACCAGGGCAGTGGAGACACCGGGGATCAGCACGATGGCGAAACGACCGACTCCTCGGCTTCTGAGGACTCTGGCTCCACCAGCGGTGGCGGACAGCACGACGGAGCGGGCGGAGGCGGTGCCGACAATGCCGGTGGCGCCGGCGGGAGCGGATCTTCCGGTGATTCTTCCAGCGGGTCGGACAACGGCCCGACGGGCGTTGATTGAGCAGCACCCGTGCACTTCTCGAGCGAACGAACAACACTCGTCGGACTGGCGACAGCGCGTGCTGGTGTGGTCGGGGGATTGGGCAGATGTTGGAACGAGATACGGCCGCACCCTGGGGTTCGGCAAAACGGCGCTACGTGGACGAGTTGGTTGCTCGTTATGCCAACCGCGCCCACCCGTCAGCGGCAGACAGTACAGATCTCCGGCCTTCGCTAGCTGGACCTGCCGAAAACACCTGGGGACGGCCAGACGGTAACGAGCAGCGAAACTGGGCGCCGCCAGGACCACCCGCGGATGCAGATGACCAAGATGGCCGTCCGCAGGGGCCATCGAGTGTCGACGGTTTCTCCGAATCGGTGAGTGAGCCGGCTTCCGCGGACGATTTCGAAGGTGATCAGAGCGTACTGATCATCGACGACTGCACGCTGTTTCGGGAGAACCTCGCCGCCGTACTCGCCGTCACCGGGGTTCCGGTAGCCGGCCTGGCGTGGGACTTACCGTCGCTGGTCATGGCATTCGACCGCTCCAACGCCGGCTTGATTCTCCTCGACATGTCGACCGCAGGTAGCGATCTGTTGCTCCGGGCAGTGGTGGACATGTCCCGCGCTGTACCCGTGATCGTGTTCAACATGTCGGAGGAGAACGAGTCGGACATCGTGGCGTGTGCCGAGGCCGGTGTAGCCGGTTATCACATGCGCAGTGACACACTTCAAGACCTGGTCACGATGATCCGCAAAGTCTCTGTGGGAGAGTCTTTTTATTCGCCGCGAGTGTCGTCTGTGTTGCTCCGGCGGTTGTCCATGATGGCCTCCTCGCCGCAGCCGACCAGTAAGGATCTAGCTCTCACAGCACGTGAGGGCCAGATCCTCAAGATGCTGGAACTGGGCCGATCGAACAGAGACATCGCCGTCCACCTCCAAATCGCTGTTCACACGGTGAAGAACCACGTACACAACCTGCTGACCAAGCTCGGGGTGAGTAGTCGAGCCGAAGCCGCTGCCCTTTACCGCGCAGTGCAATCCGACCGGGATGCTTGGAAGAACTAGATCGTGGACCAGGTGAAATTGGCTCTGATGACCCATGTACGACTGAGGCTTTGCCACCGATAGTGAAGTGGTGTCAATCGAGTTAGCTCACCGCTTCAGGTCAGCGCCCATGGCGAACATGGCGACGGTGACGAGCGCGGTGTGCGACGGCGGCAACCGGGGTGGTGTCTGATGTGCGGCATCGTCGCGTGTCGTACCCACGCTCCGGCGATTGGCTATCTCCTTCCTGCGCTTCGCAGGCTGGAATACCGCGGTTATGACTCAGTGGGAGTTGCGGTGCGTACCAATGCCGGAGCGGTCGCGCGCTTGCGGACGGTAGGGCGCATCGGCGCGCTCGATCACCTCGTGAGCACGTGGGCCGGTCCGAAGTTGGACGGGGTGGGGATCGGCCACACGAGGTGGGCCACTCACGGTTCGGTCACTGAGAGCAACGCCCATCCGCACGTCGACTGCTCCGGCCGCATTGCGCTGGTGCACAACGGAATCATCGAGAACGGCGAGGAACTCCGGCTTTCGCTGGAGGCATCGGGCCATCGGTTCGAATCGGCTGTCGACAGTGAAGTCCTCTGCCATCTCATCGAGGATCGATTGTCAGTGAGCTCGGATCTGGCCGAAGCGGTTCAGTCGGCGCTCACCCTCGTTGTGGGTTCCTGGGCGATAGCGGTTCTCGACGAGCACACCGGCCGCCTGGTGGTGGCTGCCAACCGCTCCCCGTTGCTCGTCGCGCACACCGGCCTCGGTGATTTCGCGACCAGTGACATCGCGTCGGTCGCCGAATGGGTCGACGAGTTCCGAGTACTCGAGGACGGGGATGTGGTCGAGTTGTCGGCAGCGGCGGGTCGCGCGAGCCAGAATGGTTGTGCCACCGCCCCGGTGATGGCCAGGTGCAGCTGGCGGGGGGCCGACGCGGAGCTGAACGGCTACGTCGATTACATGGCCAAGGAGATCGACGAACAGCCGACTGCGGCAGCCAGGTTGCTCGACGAGCTCAGCGGCAGGATCGTGAACGGCACGCTGTGGAACGATCTGGGCCTGGCACCGTTTGACCGGCTGCAGATCCTCGGCTGCGGCACCTCACTGAACGCGGGTTCGGTCATCGCCAATCTGGCTCGCCGGCTCGGGAGCGTGGCAGTGACCCTGACGGTCGCGAGTGAGGCTGCCGACGAGATCGTCGAGCCCGGCACCTTGTGCCTGGCGGTCAGTCAGTCCGGTGAGACGGCCGACGTCCTACGCGCCCTCGAAAACCGTTCCAGTGACGGGCCGGTCCTGGCACTCACCAACAATCCGCATTCCACGCTGGCCCGGCGCGCGGACGCATTCGTCAGTTGTGCAGCCGGGCCGGAGATCGGTGTCGCGGCCACCAAGACATTCGTCTGCCAGGTCATTGCCGGTGCGGCGTTGACGATTTCGGCATTGGTGGCAACAAAGAGATTGTCAGCGATCACCGCCGCCACGCTCGTCGAAGAGCTCAAGGGCCTGCCCGAGCAGATCGGCGCAGCCAGCACAGTCGCCAAATGCCTGGTGCCGCCGATCGCGGAGGAACTGACCTCTGCCACCGGCTTTCTCTTCATCGCCAGAGGGTCCGGTCTACCTTATGCGGCCGAAGGCGCCCTGAAGCTCAAAGAGCTGACCTATCGGTGGGCTGAGCACTACCCGGCGGGAGAACTCAAGCATGGACCGCTCGCATTGGTCGGGGAGGGCACCCCGGTCATCGTCGTCCACAACGGCGATCGCAAACTCACCGCCAACGTCTCGGAAGTCGCTGCCCGCGGCGGTCGCATCATCAGTATCGGACCGGCCGGTAGCACGATCCCACTACAGCGCGACAGCGTGGGTCCGTGGGGTCCCATCGAGAGCGTGATCCCGATGCAGATCCTTGCACGCACCCTGGCTCTGGGGAGTGGCAATGACGTTGACAAACCACGCAATCTCGCCAAATCAGTGACGGTGGAGTGATCGATGAAGCGACAGGAACACACATCATGAGGGTGTTGGTCACCGGTGCGGCCGGCTTCATCGGATCCAATCTGGTGGACCGATTGCTCGCAGACGGCCATCACGTGATCGGGGTCGACAACCTCAGCAGCGGCATACTCGGAAACCTCACCCAGGCCTTCAGGTTCAATACCTTGTCACCGGGACGATTCACGTTCCTGCACACAGATATTCAGACTCCTGATCTGGTGGGGATCGTCGTAGGGTGCAACCCAGAGGTGATCTTCCACCTCGCCGCCCAGGCCGATCCGCAGGTCTCGCTGGAGGATCCCCAGTTCGACGCCCGGAACAACGTGCTGGGAACCCTGAATGTGTGTGAGGCCAGCCGGCGCGGCGGTATCCGCAGAGTCGTCTACGCCGGAGTGGATCCCTCACCCGAGGTACCGCTGCCTGATGGGCTGGTGACCGACCGCATTCGGGTGAACTCGATGTCCCCGCACCTGGTGGCCAAACTGGCCGGCGAGATGTATCTGCGTGCCTATACCGAGATGAGCGGGCTGGCACCGATTTGTCTGGCATTGCCCACCGTCTACGGCCCTCGCCAAAGCATCCACGGACCAGGCGGTGTGATCGCTCGGCTCGGAGTGTCGATGATCACGGGTCAGCCCATGGCTGTCTACCGAGGTCCGGCCGCCGCTCACCACCTGATCTACGTCGACGACGTAGTGGATGCCTTCGTACGCGCCGCTGAGGCGCCGGCCGAGGTCACCGGGACGTTCGCGATCGGCACCGGACTTCAGACCGCACTGACCGAGGTGGTGGCGCTGATCTCGAAGGTGTTGGACGGCGCGTCGCCCGCCGACCTCGGCCTCGATCGCGGGACTTCCGCCGCCGAGGACGCGACCGCCCGAAAGGAACTCGGTTGGATGCCGAACTTCAGCCTGACCGAGGGCATCGGGCGCACGCTGCAGTGGCTGCACGCCACGATGGAGCCCGAGCCGTCGTTACCGA
This sequence comes from Mycobacterium sp., assembly GCA_040512325.1. Lineage (GTDB taxonomy): Bacteria > Actinomycetota > Actinomycetes > Mycobacteriales > Mycobacteriaceae > Mycobacterium. The sequence continues at coordinate 21,796 of JBEVFK010000032.1, forward strand.
TCAGTGCTTGACGGGGAATTCGATGGTTCAACTGAGTAGCTGTACGAGTCGGGATACGGGCTCTATCTGCTGGGCCCCCTCGACGAGTGGGGGGACAGGAAAGTGAAATACAACCAACGTGCTTGTGAAACAGCACAATTGGTGTCTGCGTCGCGGTGTTGGATGCCCGACACCGTCGTCTGGTTCGTCGCGGTCTGGGCTGCGGCCTGGGTGAGGTTCGATTTCGACTTCGAGCAGGTGCGGATGGTCCCCACCGCGATCGTTGCCGTGACCGCGGTAGCCATCAACGGAGTCACCGGTAGTGCGTTCGGGATCTATCGCCGCCGGTACGTCGTCGCCAGTTTCGAAGAATGTGTGGCGCTGGCCGCGGTCGCCGGAATCTCAGCCGGAGTACTGCTCGGAGCTGTGGGATTGCTGGAGCCCTACCCGGTGCCCCGGAGCGTGCCGGTGCTCGCGGGCACCTTCGCGTTGGGCGGCATGTTCGCCGTGCGCTGGCTGGCCCGCACGCTGGCGCCCTCTCATCAGCGGGGTGAGGTGAACCGACGCAAGGTGGTGGTCCTGGGCGCCGGTCGCACCGGCCAGAACCTGGTCAGGCAGATGCAACTCGACCATCGGATGCCCTATCAACCGGTTGCCCTGCTCGACGACGATCCGGACAGGCGCCACCTGCATGTCGCCGGCGTTCAGGTGCGTGGCACGCGCCGCGAACTGTCCGCAGTGGTGCGGCGATTCGGGGCGGAAGCCGTGGTGATCGCGATTGCCGACCCGGATCCTGAACTGGTCAGGGACATCTCGTCGGAGGCGGCGCTCCTGGGTATCGGAGCGCTGGTGGTCCCGCCCGCGGCGCATCTGGTGCGTAGTGCGCGGCCGGCCCAGGACGCGCGCGATCTCAAACTCGAAGATCTACTAGGCAGGTCGCCGACCCATCTGGATGAGGCGGTCATCGCCGGACAGATCACGGGACGCCGGATTCTGGTGACCGGTGCGGGCGGCTCCATCGGTTCGGAGATGTGCCGACAGATCCACCGGTTCGCGCCTTCGGCGCTGATCATGCTGGACCGCGATGAGTCGGCTTTGCATGCAGCACAACTGTCGATCTACGGGCGTGCGTTACTCGACGATGACAACACGGTGCTGGCCGACATCCGTGATGCCTGCGCCATTCGGCGGGTGTTCGAGGCGTGCCGGCCTGAGGTGGTGATTCATGCCGCGGCCCTGAAACACCTACCGCTGCTGGAGAAGTATCCGCTGGAAGCGTGGATGACCAATGTCGTCGGCACCTGGAATGTTCTCTGTGCCGCAAGCGAATTGGGCGTGGACACCTTTGTCAACATCTCCACCGACAAAGCGGCGGGGCCGATGAGCGTCCTCGGATACAGCAAGCGTGTCACTGAACGTCTGACCGCTCATACCGCCACCCGGGCACACGGCCGTTTCCTCAGTGTCCGTTTCGGTAACGTGCTGGGCTCCCGTGGCTCGGTGTTGGAGGCATTCTCGCGCCAGATCGAGACAGGTGGCCCGGTGACGGTCACCGATCCCGACGTCACGCGGTTCTTCATGACCATTCCCGAGGCCTGCCAATTGGTGCTGCAGGCCGCCGCCGTCGGAAGTGGCGGAGAAGCTTTGGTACTCGATATGGGTGCGCCGGTGAAGATTTCCGACGTGGCGCGACTCCTGGTCGACCGGGCGCAGCGCGACGACATCGAGATCATCTTCACCGGGTTGCGCCCGGGGGAGAAACTCCATGAAGAACTGTTCGGGCCCGGCGAATCCGGTGACCACCGGCCCTCCCACCCGCTGGTGTCGCACGTGAGTGTGCCGCCTCTGGCTCTGGTCGACGGCGAGGCCGACTTGGGTAGGTTCGACGATCACGGCGCTGCGATGCGATGGATGGCGGCGGAGGCCGGAGCCATCACCAGCGCACCGGTTCAGCTCGCGGAATGCCCGCCGCCCGCAAGGGATCTGACTCCTGTCGGCATCGATGCGCCGAGGTCGGTGGCGTGACGAACAGGATCCATCTTTCGGCGCCAGATGTCGGGCGCAGGGAAGAGGAGATGTGTGTGGCCGCGTTACGGTCTGGGTGGGTGGCGCCCCTGGGGCCGATGGTCGACCAGTTCGAAGCGGCGCTGGCCGATCGGTGTGGCCGTCGCCACGCGGTGGCCCTCGCGTCCGGGACCGCTGCGCTACACCTTGGGTTGATCGAATTCGGCGCTGTTGCAGGCAGATACGTGGTGGTCCCCACGATGACGTTCGCCGCTACGGCCAACGCGGTGGTCTATACCGGCGCAACGCCGGTCTTCGTGGACTGCGATCCGGTGACCGGCAACATGGCACCTGATCTGCTGCACGAGGCGCTGCACCAACTCCGCCGGGAAGGCTCTGACGTCGCCGCGGTGATTGCAGTGGACCTGCTCGGCAATTGTGCCGACTATGACGCCATCGAGGACATCTGTGTGCGGGCGGGAGTCCCTGTGCTCTCCGATGCTGCCGAGGCGCTCGGGTCGGCGCGTGGTGGGCGCCCAGCGGGCTCGTTCGGGCAGGCAGCGGTGTTGAGCTTCAACGGCAACAAGGTGATCTCGACCAGTGGGGGCGGCGCGCTGCTGACCGACGACGTGCGGCTGGCCGACCGGGTTCGATACCTCGCCTCACAAGCGCGGCAGCCTGTTTCGCATTATGAGCACACCGAGATCGGATACAACTATCGGCTGAGTAACATCTTGGCGGCCCTCGGTCTCGCACAGCTCGAACGGCTCACGCCGATGATCGCGCGACGCCGTCAGCTACGACGGCAGTATCGTGAGGTGTTCGCTCAAGCCGATGGAGTGCAGATCTTCCAGGGAGAGTGCGACACCGAAGACAACTGTTGGCTGACCGCGGTGCTCGTCGACTCGGTAGAGGCGCGCTGGAAACCCGATGAGCTTGCGGCGGTCCTCGCGGCCGTGAACGTGGAAACCAGGCCACTGTGGAAGCCGATGCACCAACAGCCGGTCTTCGCCGGTGCCCGGGCTTTTGTGCGCGGAGATGCCGACCGGCTTTTCGCCTCGGGCCTCGCCTTGCCCAGCGGCTCCGCACTCACCGACGACGAGATCTCCACGGTGCACAGTGTGATCGGTGAGTTCTTGGGCGCGCCCCTCCGAGAGGGAGGCGCCTGCGGTGTCTGACTTCGGAAACAGGCAGGCTTGGGCGAAGCGAGGCTTCGACGTCGTGGTGGCGTCCGCACTGTTGGTCCTGTTGGCGCCGGTTCTCGCGGTCATCGCAGTGGCGATCCGCTGCACCTCCGGTTCGCCGGTTCTGTTCCGGCAGCGACGACCGGGACTGCACGGAGAAATCTTCACCATGTACAAGTTCCGGACCATGCGGGCCCCAGATATCGGTGAAAACCGGTGGGCCACCGATGAATTACGAACCACCCGGCTCGGACGCTGGTTACGCAAGGCAAGCCTCGACGAACTGCCCCAGCTCGGCCATGTTGTTGTCGGCCAGATGAGTTTGGTGGGTCCTCGGCCGCTGCTCGTCGAGTATCTCGACAAGTATTCGGCGTACCACGCACGACGTCATGAGGTCAGGCCAGGGATAACAGGACTGGCGCAGATCAGCGGCCGTAAGTCCCTGGCGTATTCGCAGAAACTCGATCTCGACGTGCGGTATGTGGATGAGTGGTCGTTCCGCGGCGATCTGCGCATTCTGGCCAAGACGCTCAGCGAACCGTTCCGGCGTGACGGGCGTGAGGGCTTTTCCGAGTTCGACGATCTCGGACTCACTGCGGGTATGGCCGAGTAGGGGAGTGACTGGATGAGAATCGCGCATATCGGGCCGGCTGTACTGCCGGTCGGATACACCTTCGGTGGTGCGGTCGAGCGGCGGATGGTCGAGCTGGCCGCAGCCCAGCTCCATCGCGGGGACGATGTCCTGGTGGTGTCGCTGGCCCCCGAAGGGGACGCGCTGCGCTCTGGGGGCCCGGCGCGGGAGATTCCGATCCTCGACATCGCTTGCCGGACCCGGCGACCCTGGCGCGACATGGAACTGCTGTTGCGATCCCGTTCCGGGATAACAGAGTTCGCTCCCGATGTCATTCACGTCCACAACAGCTCCACGGCGGCGGTGATGCTGGCCGGACTGCCCGCCCCGAAAGTCCTCACCTTCGACTACTTCGCCTACCGAGGATCCCATCGTCGGGTCGCGAAGGCGGCGTACCGGAGAGCCCTCAAATCGTTCGACCTGCTGATGCCGGTCACGGATTTCTGCGCCCGCGAAGCCGCCGAGTACTGGTCCCTTCCGCTCGCCGACTACCGGGTGCTCCCGAACGGCGTGAACGTCGAGCAATTCAGCCCCGACGAGTCGCGGCGCGCGGCGGCTCGGCAGCGGTACCGGCTGAATGGGCACGTGGTGATCGGCTATGTCGGCCGGGTGTGCGAACAAAAGGGATCCGACACGCTGGCCGAGGCGTTCCGGCGGGTGAAGAAGGTGCATCCGGATACCGCCTTACTGGTCGCCGGCCCGACCGACTTCTTCGGCCAGACCCGAAAGACGCCGCTGACAGCGCAGATCGCGGAGGTGGGCGGGCGTTGGCTCGGCCCCGTGCATGAGGATGAGGTCGCTGATGTGTTCCGCGCTCTCGATATCTGCGTGATGGCGACCCGTCAGGACGAGATGTTCGGGATGGCTGCCGCGGAGGCGCTGGCGTCCGGGACGCCCGTCGTGTGCTCGGACCTCGGCGGCCTGCCGGAAGTGGTCCCCTCGTCAGCCGGCGTACTCGTGCCGCCGAGCGACGCGGGGGCGTTGGCCGACGAACTGATCGCGCTCTGCGACGACCGCGCCGCGCTGGCGAGATTGACCGCGGCAGCGCCGGGCGCGGCAGGCAAGTTCGCGTGGGCCGCCGTCGCCGACCAGGCCGAGAAGCTCTACCGCGAGGTGTTGCAACGATGACCGGCGCGGACTGGTCCGGGTGACGCGTCCCTTTGCGGTTCTGACCCGGCCGCTTCGCGACACGACAGTGCTCACGGCTCTGCGGGGCGGCAGCTGGGCGCTCATCGGCACGTTCGTCGGCCGGGTGGCCAACGTCGGCGCGCTGCTGCTCGCCGCCAGACAGTTGGGCAGCACGGAGTTCGGCGGCATGTCGCTGGCGCTGTCGACCATGCTCGTCGTCAGCTCGGTGAGCGCCCTGGGGCTGCCGATCGCCGCCCAGAAGCTGGTTGCCGAAGCACGAGAGGTCGATGTCCTCCGTCGGGACCGGCTCATCGACCTCACCCTTGGGCTGACGGTGACCGTCGGTCTCGTCACCATGATCGGTGGCGCGTTGAGCAGCGCGTGGGTCGCGAACGGGATCCTGCACCAACGTGAGATCGCACCGCTCTTGGCTGTCGCGTCGATTCTCATACTGACCACCCCGATGACGGAGGTCATCGCCGGCCTGCTGGCCGCACTCGAGAACTTCCAGACCCTCGGTCTGTTCCGGGCTGTTCACGGCGCGCTGTGTGGAGTGGTGCTGATCGTCGTGCTTTTCAGCACCTCCGGTGCCATGGCAGCGCTCGGGGGGCTGGCCGCGGCTGAGGCACTGGCGTGCGTGCTCGGACTCTGGCTGATCAGGTCCGTCCGCGGTCCCCGGTCACACGGACGCTGCGCTGCCGGGGAGGTGCGCACCGAGCTCCTCGCCGAGGCCAAGTCGCTGCTGCGGGTCTCCATGCCGGCGCTGATCGGGAGCGTCTCGCTGCAGCCGGCGCTGTGGCTCGGGCAGGTGTTGCTGAGCAGACAACCCGACGGTCTTGCGCACGTCGGCACCTTCGCCGTGGCCATGCGGTGGCATTCCATCGCTGTCTTCGCGCCGGTGACCATGGGTTCGGTCCTGCTGCCGATGCTCGGCCGGTTGCGGGCCACCGGCCGCACCGTGGACGCCCAGGCGCTGTTCGTCCGGTACGGCGCGCTGATGCTGGCGCTCTCGACGGCGACGTGCCTGGGGCTCATCGCGTTCGCCGCCCCCCTCATGGGCCTGCAAGGTCCGGAGTATTCCCGCGCGTGGGACGTGCTGGTGGTGCTCGCCGTCGCCATCGTGCCGGTGGCGCTGAACAACGTTCTCAGCGACCGCGCCCTGGCCGAAGGGCGGCTCGCGCTCTGGGTGTGCAGCGATCTCGCATTCGCGGCCGTGCTCGCGGCCGGCGCGGTCGCGCTGGTGCCCTCGCTGGGCGGCATCGGGCTGGCCTGGGCCTATCTCGCCGGTTATGTCGCGACTTGCCTTGTGCTGCTGCGAATTGCGCGGTCCTCCTGGTCGGATGCACCGGGATGAGCGCGGCGCAGAGCGTCGAGGTCCGCCGGCACCCATGGGTCGCACCGGCGGTGGCGGTCGTCGGCGTCGCGGTGATCTTGTGGGCGCGAGCGATTCAGGAAGGAGGCGTCGCCACCAGGTATCCCGCCGTCCCGATAGCGCTTGCGACCTTTCTGGCCGTGCAGATTCTGATCCCCCGGGCCCGATGGAACCGTGACCGGGTGCTCGGGCCGGGCAATGTTGCCGCGATGCTCTTTGCCCTCCAACTCGTGATCATCCCGACGCTGCTGGTCACCACCGGCCCTTTTCCCGGGACTCTCGGCTTCATCCCGGCCGACCAGTACGTCAACACCGCACTGATGTTCCAGGCGTTGGCCTACGTCTGTTTTGCGGTCGGGTACGTCGCCTGGACGAAACCTGTGCGGCCGAGGCCCCTCCTGCTCGAACCCGGGCTCACCACCGGAGTTGCTCTCTCTTTCATCGTGCTCGGCGCGCTGGGCCTGGTCATGGAGTTTCCGTCGGCCGGTGCTCTGGTCGCCTATTTCAGCGGGCAGGGCGACGTCTTCGACGAGGGCCCGGCCACCCTGGGGAGCGCGGCGGCGCAATTCCTGCGCCCGTTCCTGGCATTCGGCGTGATCGTGCTGTGGGCTTCACGGATCGCCCGTCGCCGGCCCGGTGCCCGCCTGCAGCCCCTCGAGGGGGTCCTCATCGTCATCGCCATCGGCGCGTCGGCGACCTACGATTACAACCGTGCGGCGGTGGTGGTTCCGCTACTGGCGCTCGTCACGGCCTATGGCTGCTTCGGGCGGCGGCTGTCACCGGCTCGTATCGGGGCATTTCTGGCAATCCTCGCCGCCCTCGGTTTCATGTTCGGGCAGTACCGGGCCGTCTATCTGGGTACTGAGGGCGGGGCGATCAACCCGGCAGACGCCGGACTGGACCGGCCGAGCACCTCATTCACCGACCTCCTGCAGATCTACGGAAACGGCCCGCAGTTCTGGGCCCTGATCGTCCAGGAGGTGGACCAGACCGGAACGCGGCACGACGAGTCCATCGTCAGCTCCGCGCTGTTTCCGGTCCCGATGATAGGCAAGCCCTTTCGTGAGGACAGCGGGCCCACTGTCTACAACGAGCTGATCTACGGCCGGCCCGGCATCGACGACCAGGTCCTCGGATTCGGCCCAGAGCTCTACTGGAACTTCGGCATTCTCGGGATCGTCGGTGGCTATCTGTTGTTCGGTTTCGCGGTGCGTCGGTTCGACGATCGTGTCGAGGGGGCGCCCGATGCGCTGGCGTCGTACTGCTGGTCGTATTGCGGCATCTGGGTGGCGTTGCTCGCCATCAACTCGGTCACGGTGCTGGCGCAGATCGTCGTCTATTTCTTCTGGCCGATCTTCGCAATGTTCATCGTCGCGTATCTGGCCCGGTCCCACATTCTGGCCGGCGCCCGTCCTATGGAGGTTCAGCGGTGAAAGTTCTGATCGTCGGCGGTGTCTTCGCCCGTGATGAGGAGTACCGGCGCAATATCAATCCGACGCCGGAGATGACGCTCGAGGCAGGGCTCCGCGGGCGAGGTGTGGATGTCCTTGTGGCGCCACATAGTTGGAATCACTCTCTGAGAGGGATCGACCTGGTGCACGTCCACCACCTCGCCAAGAGCGTGCCGGGACTCGCCGCCGGTCGGGTCATCCGTCCCACTCCGCTCGTCTTCACCAGGCACTACAACGTCGACAGAACCCCGCCTGGCCTGCAGGCCGCCGCACTGCGGCTCATCGAACGGACCGCCGACGCCTGTGTGGCGTTGTCGCTCAAGGAGGCCGACCGCCTTCGCCCCCGGGTGCGGGGGCGAGTCGTACTGATCCGCAACGGTATTGACGCAGTAACCGAGCCACCACCGCCGACACCGCCACGGAAAGAGGGGCCATGGCGGCTGCTGTTCGCGGGCCAACTGATCCCGCTCAAGGGGCTCGACGTGCTGTTCCGGGCGTTGGCGACAGTGCGGCCGACGACCTCAGTCGCCCTCCGGCTGGTGTATCACAACTCCGAGCAGCTCGAGCAGCTCCAGGCACTCGCCCGGCAACTGGCAATCGAGGACATCGTCACCTTCGTCGGTAGGCGCGACACCGCGGGCATGATCGAGGAGTATCGCCTCGCTGACATGGTGCTCCTCCCGAGTTTCACGGAAGCCCTGCCGAGCGTGATCACCGAGGCGCTACTCGCACACAAGCCCGTCGTGGCGAGCGCCGTAGGAGGCATCCCCGAGCAGGTTCAGGGCGCCGGTGTGCTGGTCCCGCCCGGAGACGACGCCGCACTGGCGTCCGCCATCCTGCGGTTGACCGCCGACTACGCCGGCTACGTCACCAGGACGCAGGCCCGAGCAGGTGAGGTCAAGCAGGAATATTCGGTCCAGGCGATGATCGACCGTCATCTGGAGCTGTACGAGTCGCTGGTGCGCGGCCACAGCTCGGCGACACAGCCGGTTACCCATGCCACGAGGGGATGAGCTCAGCATGGAACCCGCCGTCAGCATCGTCATGCCGGTCCGCAATTCGCAGGGGACCATCGACGCGGCGGTCCGCTCGATCGTGGCGCAGACGTGCACAGCCTGGGAACTCGTCGTCGTCGACGACGGGTCTACCGACGGCACCGCGGAGCGACTTCGGGCCTGGGCCGACATCGACGACCGGATCCGGCCCCTCGTCGATGGCCGCTGGCTCGGGACGTCAGCACGCCGGAACCAAGGCGTGCAGCACAGCCGCGCGCCCATCATTGCTCAGATGGACGGCGATGACATCTGTTATCCGCACCGGCTGGCGACCCAACTCGCTTTCCTGCGTGAGAATCCGGAGGTCGACGTGGTGGGAGCGGGATCGATGGTGTTCACGTCCGATGGAGCTCTGCGTGGCCCGCGCGGGCGGCCCGGCGGACATGCGGAGCTCACGGCGAACCCCCTGCTGAACGGCATTCCCTTGGCGGGCCCGACCTGGATGGGTCGGCGTTCGTGGTTCCTCGAGTTTCCGTACGACCCACGCGCCCGCAACTGCGAGGACTGGGAGCTGCTCCTTCGTGGGTACACGTCGAGCCGCTACGCGAACCTTCCCGACGTGCTGCTCGGGTACCGGGAGGATCGGGTCAAGCTCCGCCGGAGCATCGAGGCGCGGCTACGCGGGGTGATCTACCTGCTGCGCTACGGAATTCGTGACCACCGGGTGCTCTCTGGCGTGGTCGGTTCGGCCGCCCAGCTCGCCAAGGGTGCTCGTGACGTCATGGCCGTGTTGGCGCGACGGGAGGATCTCGTGCTCGTTCGCCGTAACCAGGTGCCGTCTCCCTCCGAGATCGCCACGTGGAGGGCCCTGTGGTCAGAGTTCGCCGATGCCTGACGCCATCCGCGCTCGGGTTGTCAGGGTCACGCGGCTTGTCGCCATCGCCCTCGCCGTCGTGCTTGCCGCCTGCGACTCGTCGCCGCCGTCGCCGCGGAGCTCCGAGCGGCCGGCCCCGCAATTGACACCCCGGGCACCGGCGGGGTCGCTGGCCTTCCTGACCGAGTTGTACGGGGCGAGCGGGCAACTCCTCGACCAACGGGTGCGCGAACCGCTGGTCAATGGTGCCAGCCTGCACCCCAGCCTTGATGACGAAGAGCGTCGCATGGTGGAAGGAGGCCGACTTCCGTTTGCGTACTTCGCCATTCCGGTCGAAGCGGGTGTGGCAGCCTGCTATCCGGACTCATCCGACGATGACGCTGCCGGGACACTCCGAGAGCTCGGGGTCACGCCGGAGTCAAGGGCGTGGCGTCTCGGAATGCCGGAATTCGACCAGAGTGGCGGTTGCTGGACCCAGGACCGGCCCAGCCTCGCGGGCCTTCCTGACGACCAAGCCTATGACACGTGGTCACGCTTCTACCTCGACGACAAAGCCCTCCGGCCCTATCTGGAGCAGTCCGCCCGACAACGCGGATACAAGTGGATGTCGGTGTGTGTCTACGCGTTCTGCCCCCAGTACGCCTACGACCTCGGATCAGACATCGTGCTGCTCGAGCGAAACATCGATGAAGTGAGCGGGATGAGTCCGGGTCTCGCAATGGTGCGCGGGGCGGCCAGGCAACACGCGGATCGTGAATGGGGAATCGACATTTCGGCCTACCGATTCTGGAATGGCGGACCGACCACCTTCGATGAGAACGGCAGGCTCGTCACCGGCTGGTCACCGTCGATGTTCGAGCGGACCATGTTCGCCGCGTACATGGGCGGTGCCGATGTGATTCTCAACGAGGCCATCAACTACGGCTTCGGCGCACGGGAGAGCGGCCTCAACCCACTGGGGGTCGTGGTACGCAACTTCGCCGATTTCAGTTTGCGTAGGCATCCTGACCGTGGTGTGCCCGAGGTTCCGATCGCCATTGTGCAGGACCACTTCTCGGGGTACGAGCCGCAGTTCGGCGAATACGACCAGGCCCCGCTCAAGTGGTATCGAGACAACGACTACACACCGGGTGACCAGATGTTCAGCAGCCTGCTCGACCTCGCGTACCCGGGCTACCGGTCGTGGGGAACGATCGCGCCGGATGCCCCCTGGAGGGTCGAAGATTCCGGCGGGACATTGGATGCCCAGGCCAGCCAGGCAGCCTTCCGGCGTGCCCTGGCGGCCTCGGACGCTGACCCGCGGGTGTGGGAACCGATGGGGAACACGCGGTGGGGGGAGTCGCTCGATGTGATCACCGATCGAGCGCGACTCGACACGCTGCTCCGCTACCGGATCGTGGTCCTCGCCACCAGCGGGCCGATCGCGACGGACCTGCTTGCCGATCTCAGCGAGTATGCCCGGCGGGGCGGCACGGTCGTGGTGAGTGCGAGCCAACTCCAGGCGGGCCCTGACCCGCTCAGCGATGTGGAGATTTCTGCAGAGCGTCGACAGGCCGACTCGGTCACGTGGTCTGACGGCACGGTCATTCCGGAGGGCGAATTCGATTATGTGCCAACCGAACCAGGGGAAGGCACCGAGGTCATCGCAGCCACTTCTGACGGCTCGCCCGCCATCATCCACCATCAGCGCGGTGCGGGGTCGGTCTACCTGACGACGGCGGACCACCTGCTCGACGACACGGGACGCGACGTGCTCGCGTCCAGCAGGCGGCTCTTGGACGAGTTGCACTCCGAGGTGGCGACGGTGACAGTGGACGGGCCCGAGTTGCAGTATCTGGTGAACAAGGTCGGCGAAAGCACCGTCGTGACCTTGATCAACACCGACATCGGTGGGTCCACATGGCGGGGGCGGCTACGTTTCCGCACCGATGCCCCGTCCGCGTCCGTGCAGGAGTGGACGGCAGACATCCCGGTCGAGAGTGCGGTCGACGGAGATCAGGTGGTGGTCGACGCGACTGTTCCTCCGTTCGGCGTGCACGTGTATGCGATGCAGCCGGGGACCTGATCGCGGCGAGCCGACCACTCGTCACACGAGTTTGCTCAGTCGCTTGATCTGCGATTTCACCGACGTGGGTAACAGCCTGCTGGCAAGCTTTCTCATCTGACTCTGGTTGAACTCGAAGGCGATGTAGTTCAGCGGGAGGCTGGAGGTGGATCCTGGTGCGGCCACTGCAGTTGGCTGGGTAATTCGGTAGAACGACTCGTATCGAGGCCATTCATAATCGTCCAGCCATGTCCAACAGTCATTCTCCTGATATAGCTGCTTCAGCCGGTGGGCCAGCTCAGTGTCTGTTTCGCGCGTCACGGGATTGCCTCCCAAGGAATGCGCGCACCGCGACATCAGTTTGACGCTGCGATTGCTCACATAGCCGTTCACGAAGAGTTCGAAGCCAAGCTTGTCCTTCAACTCCATCACTATCCGAAACACCTGGACGTGTTCCTCATTGCCGTATTCGCCCCAGGGATTGTGTGTGAACACCAGGCTTTCCTGGTTCAACTCGCCTTCCAGGAGTCTCCGAATTTCCCGGGCGTTACGCGTGTAGGACGCGCGGGTTTGTCGTCGTCGTAGGTGCAGTCCGCTGTCGGACTCGGTCGGGTTCTTCCAGTTTGCAGCCTCAAATGCATTGGACTGTCTCACCTTCAAGAATCGGGCTTTGGTCAGCGGATAGTTCTCCATCAAGGCAGCTCGACCGGTGTCCCAGCTCTCGGCCGATGTCGCCGAAGGACCGAAGCAGGCGACAACACGCTTGCAGCTGTTCAGAACCGAACTGAACCAGAGTATTTCGTCATCGGGGTGGGCGACAACGAGGACAGCATCGTGAATGTGCACTAGTGCATGACCTCGCAGCTCCTCTGCTTATGTCACCTCAGGCACCTGGTCACTGTTGACCAGTTGCTCGCGAGATGGTCCGACTTGCTGCCCGTCATCGTGCTGCGTCCGGCTTCCTTCGTGGTCTTCGGTGCTTTCGCCGGCGTCCTGATCCACCTGTACCCGGTGATGAGACGTGCCCTTGTATTTCGGCAGTCTCGGCGACGTGCGCTTCGGCTGCGGCGCCATGGTCAACGCGCAACCGAGTACGCGCGCCGATACCGCACGCAGCGTGGCCAAGGCCTCGGTGATGTCCGAAGCTGGTGTGTGCCCGTGCCTCACCACGAGCAACGCGGCGTCACACGCACCAGCGAGCACGCTGCCGTCGGCCACCGGCAGTAACGCAGGCGAGTCGATCAGCACGACGTCGTATCGGCTCTCGAACTCGGAGAGCATCAAAGCGAACGACCCCAGAAGCTCGCTCGGATTCTCCGGTATGGGTCCACTGGTGAGGACATCGAACAAGCCGTCACGAAAGGTCTCGACTGCCTCCTGCGGTGGGCACTTTCCGAGCAGAACCGTGCTGAGGCCGACCGGCGGGTTCATCCACAGATAATCGCTGAGGCTGGGAGCGCGCAGGTCGGCGTCGATCAGCAGGACCCGGTCGCCCTCCAGCCCGAATGCGGCAGCAAGGTCACGCACCAGCGACGATTTGCCCTCCCCGGCAATGCTGCTCGTCACGAGCAGACTGGTGCTGCTGGCACCTATCCCGGCGGACCGAAGATTGACCCGCAATTGACGGATCGCCTCCGAGACTTGCCCGTGGGGTTGGCTCGGAAGAAGAGTTCGAGTCCGCCGCGACGACTTGTCGGCCGGAATGGTGCCGAGCAGCGGTAAGCCTGTCAGCTTCTCCAACACTTCCCGCGTGCGTACCGATCTGTCGAGACTGCGCCGGATCATGGCCACCGCCAAACCGAGGAACGCACCGATCACGGCCCCCACCAAGACGTCGACCTTGAGATTGGGAGATGTCGGCGTTGTCGGCACGCCGGCCGGGGCGAGTACACGCACCGCCGTCACCGTGGAGAGCCGGGGATCGCTGGGGCGCTCCAGATCTGACACCAGATCGGCGGCCTTCAAGGCAAGGGTGTCGGCCACCATCGCGGCGCGTTCGGGGGACTCATCGGCCACCTTCAAGACCAGTGTCGGGTTTCCGGCGTTGGACTGAACGGTGATGGCGCTGGCCGCAACTGGACCGCACCCGGGCCGGCACGCGCCGGTGGTGTCGTTCGCGACCTCGTTCAACACCCGGTCGCTCACTATCAGGTCGGCATAGGCGCGGGCCTTCTGCTCGGCCAGCAGCGCTCCTTGGTACACCGGCCCGGGCTCGCCGCCGCCCTCGATCCCGGAAAAGTACAAGGTCGTGGTGGCGACATAGGACGGTACGGTGGTCAGCGCGATCAGGAGACCCGTGACCATGCCGGTGACCAGGCCGGCGGCGACCCACCATTTCCCGTCGCGGAGAAGCTGTAGGTATTCGCGCAAAGACAAGGGACCCCCTCCCTCCGCCCGGCACAGTCGCGGCAATGTACCGGCGTGAACAGCAATGACAATCTGGTTAGCCATGAGCCGCGCTCAGCGCGACAAGTGTCCTCGACATACACACGCTAGCACCGTCAATTGGGTTCAGGTGCCGTACTTGCAAATGCCACGACTCCGCCGATTCCGAGCAGTTTAGCCGGCAAATCGAAAAACACTGATGGACAGGAGAATCAACTGCTTTGGCAATTATTTGACACCCAACTCCCCGGTATCCACGATCAGCGCCCGGGCGGCAGTGAACCGACGTCGGCATCGGGTCATCACGCGGCATCGCGGTATTCCACCCACGATGTTGTATTCAAAGTCGCCAGCGGTCTTCGCGGCAATGTTTTTGTAGCCCGGGGCAGGGGTGTACACACGTCAGATCCGGCGTATTCGCGCTGCTGGGAGCCGGGGCCGCCCGAGGCCGCCGGTGGGGCTGTCACCTGCGTTCGCCAGCGCCGGAGAGGCGGCTCATCGGCGGGGTCGACTATTTACTGTCTGGACAAGAATTCAGTGAAAGTGCCGATGGCCCGGCTGAATTTCTCCGACAGCATGTTGCTGTCTCGCGGTCCGCGATATGGTGGCCTCATGTCGGACGTTTGCGCCGTGCAGGTTGAGCCGATCACCGACGCCGATATCCGGACGGTGGCGGAGTTCTTGCGGCGTGGGATGAACTCGACACTGTCCGAGGCGGATTGGCAGCGGGCAATGATCGCGCCCTGGGACGTTGAACAGCCCAACCACGGCTACCTGCTGCGTCAGAACGGGAGTGTGGTTGGCGCCTATCTCGCGTTGTACTCAGAACGAGTGATCGACGGCCGCCCGCGACGCATCTGCAATCTCGGGACCTGGTGTGTCGCCGACGAGCACCGGGCGACCGGTTTGCGACTGCTGCGGTCGTTACTCCGCCAGCGGGGATACAGCTTCACCGACCTGTCGCCCAACCCGAACGTCGTGGCGCTCAATACCCGTCTCGGGTTCGCTCGGTTGGACACCGAGACAGCGGTGGTCGCCAACCTTCCGTGGCCCATGCGGTCGCGGGGCGTGCGGGTTGTCGACACCCCGGATCACATCAACGGCTTGCTCCAGGGGCGTGACCAGACGATCTACCGCGACCATGCCGCGACCGCCGCCGGCCACGTCGTGCTGGCCAGGGGTGATCAGAGCTGCCACGTGATGTTTCGGCGAATTCGATACAAGCGTCTCCGCGCAGCCGCCATCATGTACGTGGGCAATCCCGGCCTGTTCAGGGACTGTGCGCCGTACTTCTACCGATACCTGTTGTTGAAGCACGGGATGGCTGTGACGCTGGTCGAGACCAGGCTGGCTGAACAACGTTGGGGGAGGTCGGTATTGGTGTCGGGACCGCCGAGAATGTTTTTCAGCGAAGATCTGGAACCAGCACAGATCGACTATCTCTACAGTGAGTTGACGTGCCTCAAATGAGGACGAACGTTCATCACCTCATCGAGGGCCGGTCCAGATCACATCCCGATTCGCCGGCCTTGACCTTCAAACAGCAGACGCTCACCTACGGCGCACTGTGGACGCAGGTCCGAAGTGTCGCTGCGGGTTTGGCTGAGCTCGGGGTCACGCGTGAGCAGCGGGTCGCGGTGTATCTCGACAAGAGGATCGAGACGGTGACAGCGATCTTCGGGGCGTCGGCAGCGGGCGCCGCCTTCGTGCCGGTGAATCCACTGCTGCGTCCTGCGCAGGTCGGCCATATCCTGCGGGACTGCGACGTTCGTGTGCTCGTCACATCGCCCGAGCGACTGGCGCTGATGCGCGATGAACTGACCTCGTGTCCGACAGTCGAAGACGTTGTGCTGGTGGGTACCCGGATCGACCAGGGTGAGCCCGCCTTGCCCTACCGGGTGCACGGATGGGAGCGGCTCGGCCGATCGGAGCAGGAAGCGCCTGTGCCGAGCGCGATCGATCTCGACATCGCGGCCATCCTGTATACCTCGGGAAGCACGGGCAAGCCGAAGGGCGTCGTGCTCAGCCACCGCAATCTGCTCGCGGGCGCCGAGAGCGTGTCCACTTACCTGGGCAACACATCCGACGACGTGCTCCTGGCAGCGCTGCCCTTGAGTTTTGACGCCGGATTCAGCCAGCTGACCACTGCCTTCGCGGTCGGTGCGCACGTGGTCGTGATGAACTACCTGCTTCCCGGCGATGTACCTCGGCTGTGTGCCCGCTACGGGGTGACCGGGCTCACCTGTGTTCCGCCGCTGTGGATTCAGATTGTCGAGCAGAAGTGGTCGGAGAGTGCGAGGGCCTCGATGCGGTACTTCGCGAATACCGGCGGCCGGTTACCCAAGCCGGTTCTGGACCGGTTGCGTGAGGTATTCCCCTCGGCGCAGCCGTTTCTCATGTACGGGCTCACGGAGGCGTTCCGATCGACGTATCTGGACCCCGCTGAGGTCGACCGCCGACCCGGTTCCATCGGCAAGGCGATTCCGGGCGCCGAAATCCTCGTGGTGCGGTCCGACGGGTCCGCCTGCGACCCCGGCGAGGAAGGTGAACTGGTTCATCGCGGACCGCATGTAGCTCTCGGTTACTGGAACGATCCGGTACGGTCCGCGGAGCGGTTTCGGCCCGTTCCCGGCCGCGATGAGCCTTGGCGGACAACCGAACTGGCGGTCTGGTCAGGTGACGCGGTGGTCACTGACGAAGACGGCTTCCTGTATTTCGTCGGACGGAACGACGAGATGATCAAGACGTCCGGTTACCGGGTCAGTCCCACTGAGATCGAAGAGGCCGCATATTCGACCGGTCTGGTGCGAGATGCGGTGGCGCTGGGTGTCGAGGATGCGACCCTGGGTCAGCGGGTGCTGTTGGTGGTGGCGCCGACAGCACCGGGTCTTGAGGCGGACGTGTTGCTCGAGCAGATGACATCGAGGCTTCCGCTGTACATGGTCCCCAGTGCCGTGGTGATTCGTGACGCGATTGCTCGCTCACCCAACGGCAAGTTCGATCGAGCCCTGTTGCGTAAGGAGTTGGCGACGTGAGCCTGCGACCGATGATCGCCGCCTTCGGCACCGTCGATGGTCAGCTCGGCGTGGGTGGGGTGCCACTGGATCGCCTGACCGCGCGCGTCGGATCCACACCGTACTTCGCCTATGACCGCCGGGTCTTGACCGAGCGCATCGAGATGCTGCGGGCGGCCATGCCGCCGTCGGTGCGGCTCGGCTACGCAGTGAAGGCCAACCCCATGCCTGCAGTCGTCCAACACCTCGCCGGCCTCGTGGATGCGCTGGATGTCGCCTCGACGTTCGAGATGCAGACCGCGCTGGACACCCAGATGCCGGCGGGCCGAATCAGTTTCGCCGGGCCCGGGAAAACGGAGGCGGAGATCGTGCAGGCCGTCGCGGCGGGTGTGACGATCGAGATGGAATCGGTGACGGAGGCCGGACGGGTCATCCGCGCCGGTGAGTTGCTCGGTGTGCGGCCCCGAGTCGCGGTGCGGGTCAATCCCGACTTCCAGGTGAAGGGGTCCGGTATGCGGCTGGGCGGCGGCCCGCAGCAGTTCGGTGTGGATGCCGAACAGGTGCCTGAATTTCTCGCAGGCATAGCGGCAGCAGACCTGGAGTTCCTCGGGTTCCATGTCTTCGCCGGCTCCCAGAACCTCAACGCCGAGATCCTCTGTGAGGCACAACGAAAGACGGTCGAGTTGATCCTCTCGCTTGCCGATAAGGCGCCGGCTCCGGTGCGGTATGTGAACCTCGGCGGTGGCTTCGGCATCCCGTACTTCGACAGGGACGGCCCGCTGGATCTGGCCGCGATCGGGGTCAATCTTGCCGACCTGATCAACAGCAGCATCACGCCGCACCTGCCGGAAGCCGACGTGGTGATCGAACTCGGCCGCTACATCGTGGGCGAATGTGGCGTGTACGTCACCCGCGTCATCGATCGCAAGGTGTCGCGCGGGCGCACCTACCTCATAGTCGATGGCGGCATGCATCATCAGTTGGCGGCGTCGGGAAACCTGGGGCAGGTCATCCGCCGGAACTACCCGATGGCTGTCGGCAACCGGCTGGCTGAGCCGGCGGATTCGGCGGCGACGGTCGTCGGCTGTCTGTGTACCCCGCTCGATCTGTTGGGCGACGACGTTTCGTTACCGGATGCCCGGATCGGGGACACCATCGTGGTGTTTCAGGCGGGCGCCTACGGACTGACCGCCAGCCCCACGGCCTTTCTGGGCCATCCGCTGCCCAAAGAAATACTCGTATGAGGTTTTTCGTGCACAAGGAGGATGTTCGATGAGTTTCAGCCAGGACACTCTGGACCGAGTGAAGGTCGTGATCGTGAAGACCCTCGGGGTCCAGGACCGCGCGGCCACGCTGGAGGCGTCCACCGAGCTGTTCGGGAGTCTGCCCGAACTCGACTCGATGGCGGTGGTCACCCTCGCTGTGAACCTGGAGCGGGAGTTCGACTTCGAGATCGATGACGAGGACTTCACCGGCGAGGTCTTCGAGACGATCGGGACGCTGGCAGATTTCGTCGAGCAGAACAGGCGCTGACCGATCGGCGACACCGGACACTTCGCGCGTCAGGTGCTCGTTCGGCCCGCTCGAAGAACCGACAGCAACACCCCCAGCGTGAGGCCGACGCCGAGCCCGAGGAGGTTGTCGACGACATCGCGGCTCTGGCAGCCACGCCCGAGTATCGGAGCCAGCGACTGGAAGATCTCGATCGCCACCGGCAAGGCAAGGGCACCCACCAGCACCCGGACCGCGGCCGGGGATCGGCCGAGGAGCCCGACCACCAAGCCCAGCGGTACGAAAAGCAGGACGTTGAGGCTGGTGTCGCCGACGTGGAGGTAGTGGGACATCGGTGCCGGTCCGATGCGGCCGAAATCGCACCGGCCCGGTGGCGGAGGGTGGCCACTGAATCCATCTGAGTCGGGTGGAATGGTGGCGGCCAGTATGGCTCCCACACTGACCAGGAGGAGGAACGCGATCCAGCGCCGTGTTCGCAGGCGCCGAGCGACATGACCGGCACCTGCGAGGGCCAGCGCGGTCGTGACGGCCAGCCCCGGTAGGAACCACGGCAGAATGCCCGACACGCTTCGCAAGGGCTCCATGCCGACCCACGACGGGAGCATCAGCTGCGACAGGGCCAATTGTGGTGGGTGATCATCGTCGAATCCTCGCCCAATCTGTTCACTGGCAACGTTCCCTCCGGCCTTGCGAACGAGGATAGCTCGGCAGATGCGGTGATCGGCGCTTTCCAGCGACGCCCCTGTCGATCGCGTAGTACCGTACTCCTCGGGGGCGGCCCTCAGCGGGGTCGGCAGATGGTCGTTCTTGCGTCGTCTCTGGTGGGAGGTTCACGCAGGCTCATGCACGTCGAACTGATCGAACCGACCGATCGGCGTTGGAAAGACACGCTGGCGACAGTCCGGCACGACTTCTACCACTTGCCGGACTACGTCTCGCTCGAGTCGAATCGGCTGGGCGGCAAGGCTGTTGCCGCCTACGCTGAGGGACCTGGCCTGCGGTTGCTGCTACCGCTGGTCCGTCGGGTGATTCCCGGCAGCGGTGCCTTCGATCTCGTCACGCCGTACGGCTATCCATCCCCGATTGCACAGTTCGAGGATGTCGCTGTCTTACAAGGTGCGTTCTCGGCAATAGTGCAGATGTTGGGTGAGCTCGGCTTCGTGTCCATGTTCGTGCGGCTGCATCCGATCCTGGAGGTGCCCGACGATGCCTTCACGGGCCTCGGCGGGCTGGTCGAACACGGGCAGACGGTGTCGATCGACCTGCGCCAGAACGAGGCCGAGCAGTGGAGCGGTATCCGAGGTCGATTTCGCACCGCGCTCAACCGCAGTGAACGGCTGGGGCACCGAGCCTTCATGGATGACACCGGCGAACACTTGGACCGGTTCATCACGTTGTATCTCGACACGATGCGGCGCCAGGACGCGGCCGCGGAGTACTTCTTTTCCCGCGACTACCTGGCCGGACTCTGGCAGCAACTTCGAGGGCACATCCACCTCGGTGTCGTGGAAGTCGACGGTGCAATCGTGTGCGCAGGCTTGTTCGGCGACTGCGACGGCATTGTGCAGTACCACCTGTCGGGTACCGACGAGCAGGCGCTCGCACTCAGTCCGCTGAAAACCCTGATCGACTTCGGGCGCCGCTGGGCGACCCAACGAGGTGCCGATGTCCTGCATCTGGGCGGCGGCGTGGGCAGTGCCCAGGATTCGCTCCTGTACTTCAAGGCCGGCTTCTCGGACCGGCGGCATCTGTTCAAGACCTGGCGCGTCGTGCTCGACGAGCAGCGGTACACCGACCTCTCGGGAAGAAAGCCCGAGCCCGCCGGCTTTTTCCCCGCCTACCGCCGATAAGCGTTGCCAGGATTCGTAAAAGGTTTCCTATCAGGAGGATTCAGCACAGACTGACAGGATGGAAGGTCGAACATGATTCGTCTGGTACACGTCACCACTGCGCCTCAGACGCTCTGGTTCCTCCACGGGCAGGTCGGCTACCTCAAGGACCGGGGAGTGGACGTGTGGGCGGTCTCGTCGCCGGGCGAGATGCTCGACCAGTTCGCCGCACGTGAGGGCATCCCGGTTCACGAGCTGGAGATGGCGCGGCGTATCACGCCGCTGCGCGACCTGGCTACGACGCTCCGCCTGTGGTGGTGGTTGCGCCAGGTGCGGCCGGACATCGTCAATGCCCACACACCGAAGGGCGGTCTCCTCGGCATGCTCGGGGCGTGGCTGGCGCGCGTGCCGGTGCGGGTTTACCACATGCATGGCTTGCCGCTCATGACCGCCGCGGGGCTCAGGCGGCGGCTGCTCTGGTGGGCGGAGAGAGTCTCGTGCTTGCTGGCGCATCAGGTGTTCTGTGTCAGCGACTCACTGCGCGCCGCCGCCGTGTCGGAGGGGTTGTGCCGGCCGGAGAAGATGGCCGTGATCCACCACGGCAGTATCAACGGTGTTGCTGCCGAAACTGCGTTCAACCCAGCCGCGGTGGGCGCCATGGCCCGAGACAGGACCCGCAGCCATTCCGGCATTCCACTCGATGCCGAGGTGCTGGGCTTCGTGGGGCGGGTGGTCCGCGACAAGGGACTGGTCGAGCTGATCGACGCTTGGCAGACCCTGCGCGTGGAACGCCCCGGTCTCCATCTGTTGGTGGTCGGCACCCTGGAACCGCAAGACCCTCTGCCACCGGACGTCGAGCAGCTCATGCGGACCGATCCGCGTGTTCATCTGGCCGGATTCAGCTCGGACACACCGAAGTTCTACTCGGCGATGGACGTGGTGGTACTGCCGACGTACCGAGAAGGGTTCGGCCTGGTTGCCATCGAAGCGGCGGCAATGGAGCTGCCGGTCGTGGCCACCTTGGTGCCCGGCTGTGTGGACGCCGTTCAGGACGGAGTCACAGGAACTCTGGTGCCGCCGCGTGATGCAGTCGGGCTGACCGAAGCCATCCGCCGGTATCTTCTCGACCCGGACTTGCGGCGCAGGCACGGCCGGGCCGGGCGGGAGCGGGCGCTGCGGGATTTTCGGCAGGAGGACATCTGGGAAGAGCTGTATGCCGAGTACACGCGTCTGCTGCGACTGCACTGACACCGGTCCTGCCACTATCGTCGAACAGGCGTGGCGGGCGTTGCTGAAAGAGTACCCTCGCGACATGTCCTCGATAGTTCAGGATGGCCTCCGGCTGCTGCGCTCCGGGAGCGGGCGCCGGCGGGTGTGGCAGGGTGTGCGCGGTCGACTTCGCTCCCGCCGCGGCGCATTTGGGCTCCGGCGTGACTTGAGCGTGCCTTTTGCTGCACCGGCGGCAAAGATTCCCGTCACCGTCCGTCCGCTACGGCCCGACGACGATCTGGCATTCCTTGCTGACAGCCCAGATCTCTCCCCGCAGACGGCACGGGAGCACATCGACCAGCGCCTGCTGGTCAATGCCGGCATCCCCACGTGTTGGATCGCCGTCGACTCCGAGGGAACGCCCTGCTACATGCAATGGCTCATCGCGGCGCACGACAACGCACGTATCCAGTCCTGGTGGGGAGGACTGTTTCCGGAGCTGCGGCCTGACGAAGCACTGCTCGAGGGCGCCTACACGGCCGACAGCCATCGAGGGAAGGGCATCATGGCCCATGCGATGGCACGAATCGCAGAGCAGGCGAGCGACTTCGGCGCGCAATACGTGATCACCTTCGTCGGACACGAGAACGTGGCATCGCTGAAAGGCTGTGAGCGAGCCGGGTTCACTCCCTACATCGATCGTGATGACCGCTGGTTCCTCTTTCGGCGGCGCGTCCGTTTCCAGCCACTCACCTGAACACAACTCCCTGATGGGAAAACCTCGGCGTCACAACGACATCGACGTGTGACGGTCGTGGATCGTCGGGTACCGGGTTCCCGACTGGGTCGACGGAGTTCGACGAGTGGCCACGCCGATACCCACGGCTGGGTATTCTCGGGCCGATGCGGGCATTGGTCACCGGGGCTGCCGGATTCGTCGGGTCGACACTGGTTGATCGACTTCTTGCTGACGGTCACACCGTCGTGGGCCTCGACAACTTCGCGTCCGGGCGGGCGACCAATCTGGAGCATCTCACCGACGAGAACGACTTCTTCTTCGTCGAAGCCGACATCGTGCATTCCGACGTGGATTCGATCCTCGCGCAGCACGGTCCGGAGGTCATCTTCCACCTCGCGGCCCAGATCGATGTTCGGCAGTCGGTCACCGACCCCGCGTTCGACTGCTCGGTGAATGTCGTCGGCACGGTGCGACTGGCCGAGGCGGCCCGCAAGGCCGGCGCCCGCAAGATCGTGCACACGAGTTCCGGCGGCTCCATCTACGGCCCCACCGAGATGTTTCCGATCAGCGAAGCGATACCGACCGATCCGGCATCACCTTATGCCGCAAGCAAAGTGGCGGGCGAGGTCTATCTCAACATGTTCCGGCACCTGTACGGCATGGAGTGTTCCCATATCGCTCCGTCCAACATCTACGGTCCTCGGCAGAATCCCCATGGCGAAGCGGGGGTGGTGGCGATCTTCGCGGAGGCCCTGCTGTCGGGGAAACCCACCAAGGTCTTCGGCGACGGGACGAACACCCGCGATTACGTGTACGTCGAGGATGTGGTGGACGCCTTCATCAAGGCGGCGGGGGGCGCCGGGAACGGTCAGCGCTTCAACATCGGCACCGGGGTGGAGACCTCGGACCGGCAGCTGCACACCGCCGTCGCCGAGGCGGCCGGCGCTCCCGACGATCCCGAGTTCCACGAGGCGCGGCTCGGTGACCTGAAGCGATCCTGCCTGGACATCAGCCTCAGCGCGAAGGTGCTGGGGTGGCAGCCGGCCGTCGACCTCGAAGAAGGTGTGCGTCGGACGGTCGACTATTTCCGGGATCGGCGACACTGAGAGGCGCCATCTTGCAGGCTGTTTCGTGATTCGAGGTAGGAAAGACCCGAAAGAACCTCTCTGTCAGGCTCGCTGCCCGCGGCGCCGTATCCAGGCGCCTGCGATAGCGGCGGCCAGCGCCAAGGCGGCGATCACGGTGCCGATGGCGACCCAAGGGGTCGATGAGGTTTCCGCTTGCGGGGGATCGAGGATGTCATCGCCGGCAATGATGTCGACATTGGTGGGACTACCTGCTGCCCCCGCAGCGAGGACATCTCCGGTCAACTCCGCCCATCCGTTGTCCAACCCGTCGATGTAGCCGAACAACGGATCTACCAGTGTCCAGGCGCCGGTTGTGGTCACCAAGACCACGGTGCGGTTACGCGCCGGGTCGGCAAAGGCTTGGATCGATCCCAGCCCGTTCTGGATGTCCGCACGGAGCACGGTCTCGAGACCCGCGTTTATCGACGAGCCGTCGCCGCTGAGGGGTGGATTCAGGGACGTCTGCTCGATCGAAGCCGAATTCGCGACGATCAGCGCGCCGGATTCCGAGTCGGCGGCCGACTGCAGGTCCACTACCTTGGGCGTCAGTTTGGTGAGGGTCAACCGGCCGATGTCGGCGACGACGCGGGCGGCGTGGCTGAGCTGGTTCTGGCCGGTACCGTCCAGCGCGACATAGAAGTCCGGGCTGAATTCGGAAGGAACCGCACCGAATCCGCCGGCTGGGGGGCCGCCGCGTTGCACGGTCAATGACGACTGCGAATCGATCTGGAACGACAATGGAGCGACGAACGGTCCGCATTCGTGATGCGGGGTGTAGGTGACGGTGAAATCCAGAGCGATGCGCTGAGCCAGCGTTTGGCTCGGAAGGTCGAAAGTGGTGTCGAGTCGGCCGCTGGTGTCGAGCGGTGCCGTGTACACCACGGCATCGTTGGAACGCACAGTCACGGTTGCCGAATCGTCGCTCGTCACCGGTGTGTAATCAGCGAGCAGGTGCACCTGCGCACTCTCGACGCGGCCGGCGCCCAGAGCGGCTCTGTCGATGCCGACAGTGAAATTGGTGGACCGGAGGACCTCGACCCGACCGGTCACGCCCAACTGGGCGAAGGTGACGGTGTCCCCGGTGGGGATGGCGGTGGAGCCGGGTTGGTCCACCCGGGCGGCGTCGACCTGCGCCAGTGTTTGCAGATCGTTGCCCAGCAGCGAAGTCTGTGACGTGAGTTCGTCACCCTGGCCGGAAATCCGAAGGAACGTATTAGGCCCCCCGGGGGTCTCGACTGTCAGCCCAGCAGATCCTCGTTCGACCAGGACTGCCCGCGTCAGCTGTCCGGCCGGCGGAGGTACCGCGCCGCGGGGCAGGTTGACCACTCTGACTTCGAGCGGGATGGGCTGATACAGCCAGGTGAGCGTCGAGACCAAGGTCAGTACCGCCTGCTGCTCGGAGGCATCGGCGTCGTTGGGTGCATAGATCGTGACTTGCTCGAGGAAGCGCGGGAAGAAGTCCGCAACCGTGCTGGGTGGTGGCTCATTGCCGGCGAAGACGGTGGACAGGTCGGTGACGGCGAGCTGTTGCACCGGTCCGCAGGCTTGGTCGGACCGGTCCGTCGGCCGCACCGTCAACGACAGGTCGATCGACGAGTCCCTGATGCTTGCCGCCGAGATGTCGACGTCCAGGGGCACGACGGCCTGGGCAGAAGTCATTGCGGGCAGGTCCACCGCAGCCAGAAACTTGCCGTCTCCGTCGCTGATCGCCAGGTAGCCGGATCCGATGTTGATCGGAGCCTGGATCAGCCCACGCAACCGCACCGGGTTCAGCCCGGTGGGTACGGGCACGTTGAACGCCGCGGCGGTACTGGTGGTGAGTTGCAGATCCGGGATCAGACCAAGGTCGGGCCAACCCAGGTCGACCAGAACCGGATCGCCGACGGGTGGTTCTGCTCCGACCGGTGCCGCCGTGGCCACGACAGCCAGAGCAGGGGCGAATGCCAGCGTCAGTGCCAGCAGCGCCCGGGTCAGCGCAGGGGCCTTCATGCGGAATCTCGGCTACCGGCAGGGCGGGCAGCGAACGACAGCGCAACCTTTGACAACAACGATCTGACCAGATGCACGCAGCACTACTTTCGACTGTTGTTGTTTCGAATTCTCAACCGCAGCAATATACCGACTGTTGGCAGATGAAGGGGGTTCAAACCGCCAAGCGCTCTTTGCCCACCGGTCAACTCAAGTCGTTCTGGTGCGCCGTGGGGGCGCTCGGCGAGTGTTTGCTCCAATCCGAGACCAGGCCACCCGCGCGGGTACTGTTTGTACCGCAGCGCGAGCTGAAACCGCAGCAGCGAGCCTGAGGACGGAGCACCGTGATCCACGCTGACGACGACGGAGGGGCGTCCCAGGCGTCTCTGGCGACCGTCACTTCGCTGGAGACCCGCGCGATCGGAGCCAGACTGTTCGCGGCGTCGGCCGTCGGAATCGGTGTGGGAGCACTTGTGGGTGGCCTGGTGTTCGGGATGCTGAAACCCGAGATGACTGCGACGAGCTTCGTCCGCATCAGCGAGCCCGTCGAGTTGGTGGCACTCGCCGGAGGTGCAAGTCTCACGACGCCCATCACACAGGACAATCAAGAAAATTACGTCGCAGGTGAAGTGGCTTTCCTGACCGGTGACGGATTCGCCCGGGCGGTGGGCGACAAGATGGGAAAATCCGAGCCGGCAGATTTCGAAGTGACACAGAACGGCACCACCACCGTCGTCAGCATCGGCAGCACCGCGGAGTCCTCCAGCGAAGCCATCCGGACTGTCGATATGGTCTTGGACCTGTATCGCCAACGGCTGGCACAGCGAACTGACCAGCGATTGCGAAGCATCCTTCCCGCCCTGAGCCAGTGGGAGTCGGACGCGCCGTCTCGACGGGAGGACATCCAGGAACTGCGGCAGCGGATCGAGCTGCAGTCAGCCCCGTCGAACACGCTGGTCGTCCTCCAACCGCCGACCGCTGACGCCCCGGCCACCCACCGCTGGGTGATCGGGGCACTGGTCGGCGCGCTGCTTCTCGGGATCTTGGCGCCGGCGATTCTGTGGGCCATCCGGCGCCGGGCCGGACGGTTGTCCTCGGCCGCCGAGGTGATGAACATCGTTGACGGAGTGCTGGTTCCTGCCGTGAGTCTTCGGCAGCCCCGGCGCCGATCCTGGGGTGAGTCGCAGACATCGCTCGCCCGGACGTTCTGGGCTCAGCTCCCGTCGTCGGCGTCGCGACGGGTGGTGGTGGTCATCGGTGCGTCGTCGTCGTCGGGCACCGCCACCGTCGCCGGTCTACTCCACTTCGCGGCATCCGAGAACGGCGCAGTCGAGACCATCACGCTCATCGAACGTGATGTCGAACCGCTGGTGCTCGCCAGTGGAGATACGGCGCTGATCATCGACGCCGGTGCGGTTGGCGGTTCCCGGTTGCAGCCGCAGGCCGTCAGGTCGGCCACCGATCTCGTCATGGTGAGCAGACTCGGTGTCGATACGGTGTTGCAGGCGCAGGCCATCCGCTCGGTGACCGCAACCGTGAGTACACCACTGCTGGCGGTGTTCACGTACCGCGGATGGAAGGCCCCATGGTCGAGGAACAACGAGGTCAAGGCGCAGCGGGGCAGTGCCGAACCGGATCAGCCTCCCGTAACGGCGGGTGTCTGATGACCAAAGCCGCAACCGCCCACCCGCTGTCGAGCTCAACGGCCGCCCTCGCGGATCGCCTGTCTGGAATTGCTGACGGATCGCCGTATGCTTCACCGTTATGTCACGGGCCGTCGGATCACCGCTGATGGACGTGTCTGCGAAAGCCCCCCGAGACCAGGTCGGGCGACTGGCGTTGGGGGCGGTGATCGGAGCCTTGTTCGGGGCGATCCTGGGTGGGCTGGTCTTCAACGCACTGGGCACCGTCTCGACCGCCACGTCCCTCGTCCGCCTCACACCGCCGGCTGAACTGACGGCGATTGCCACGGGTGCCGAACGTACATCGCCTGACACCGAGGATTACATCACCCAGTACGTGGCAGGTGAAGTGGCCTACCTGTCGGGAATCGGGTTCACCCGTGCGGTAGGTGAGAGCCTCGGGCAGTCGGAGCCTGCGCAGATCGATGTCCTCCAGGAAATCGGTTCGTCGGTAATCGTTTTCAGCGCCACTGCGGATTCGGAGACGGATGCCGCGAGGATCGTGCAGGCCGCGGTCGATGTGTACAGCGCTCAGGTCGCCGAGCGATTCGACGGTCCGCTGGAGAGCATCCTCCCGGCCCTCGATGAGTGGGAAGCGTCGGCGAACACGGCGGGTGATCTGGCCCGGGTGCGACAGATCCAGGCACTCCGCGAATCGATCGACCTGCAAGCAGGCACCCCCGCCAGCGTGACGGTGCTCCAACCGCCGGCCGTGGAAGAGACCTCAGGCAGCCAGTGGCTGCTCGGGGCTGCACTGGGTGCAGTTCTGGGAGGTGCCGTGGTTCCACTGCGACAGACGGCCCGCCGACGTAAAGCCGGTTATTTGAGATCAGCCGCTGACATCGCAGGCACAGTCGACGCTGTGCTGGCTCCGGCGGTCGATCTGAAACCGGATGTGTCCGGGTCCGGAAGCCCTGGCGCTCTCGCCAGAACACTTTTCGCTCAATGCACTTCTCCCGGGCCGGCACGGACCATCGTTGTCATCGGTGCCTCATCGGCATCGGGCACGTCGGTGGTCGCCGCACTGTTCGGTGAGGCTGCTGCGGAGACCGGTCCCGTGACGAGCATCCGCCTGACCGATCTCACGACGTCGGCACTTCGCGACGACGGTGAAACCACCGTCATCGTCGACGCAGGCGCGGTCGGTGATTCCGGATTGTTCGGTGAGGCCGTACGGCAGGCCACCGACCTGATCGTGGTGGTGAGGCTGGGCGTCGACACCGTGCAGCACCTTCACATCGTGCGTTCTGCCACCGCGGCGAGCGAGGTTCCGCTGGCAGCTGTCATGACATACCTGGCGGCACGCGGGATTTCGCACTCGGCCACCACAACAACCGGAACGTCGACCAGGTAATGCCTGGAACGAGACACCTGGCAGCAGTAGTTCAGGTTGTCGCGGGCTTGGCGCTCAACGCTTTCCCTGCGATATTCCTTGCGGTGTATGCGCGTATCGCGCCGATCGAGGATCAGGGTTTTCTTGCGCTGTCCCTGGCAGTCGGTGTCTACGTGGCTCAGTTGTTCAACGCATTCATTGTCGAAGGGCTCTTGGCGACACCGGATGTCGACCACCGAATCACCTTGCCCGGCTGGACCGCACTGCTGAGTCTCATCGCGTCGGGGCTGCTCATCTTCGGCCCTGCAGTGGCTCATCCTGCGGTGCTGATGGTCAGCTCCATCGGACTCATGTCGGGCTTGCTGATCACACGCTCCATCGGGATGGTCCGGGGGGAGTGGCAGCGCGAGGCGATCGCGGCAGTTGTCTTGATCATCACCGGGGCGGTGGCGCTGATCCTGGCTGTCCAGCACAACGACCACTGCGTGCGGGTGCTTGCGGCCGGAGCGTTGGTCGCCACACTGGTTCGTTACCGGCCGCGGAGCGGAGGCCTGTTTTCCGGACTGCCGCCTGATATCCGGCGGGCCAGTTGGGTGACGGCGGAGACGGCCGTCGTCGGCGCCGTGCAGCCGGCGATCACGTCCATCGTCCTGGTGACCATGGGTCCTGCCGCATCGGTCGGGTTCCGAGTCATCTCGACGGTGGCCAATGCACTCGAGCCGATCATCGCCTACGGCCGGTTCCGATTGCTCGCACACGCGCAAAAGGGCGAGGTCGTCGTGGTCGGCGCCATCTTCATCGCGGGGCTGGCCGGCGTCCTCGCGGGTGCTTTCGGCGGACTCGGCAGCCTCATCTTCGGCCCCGCCTGGGCCAATGTCGGTGCGGTGGCACTTCTTCTGGCCTGCTTGTGGAAGGGCCTGATGCTGCTCTCGACAGTGCCGTTCGCAGCTCTGCGCCGCGCAGGTGAGACCACGATCGTGTTCTGGGTCCGGGCCGTGAGCACCGTGGCCTACCTGGCTCTGGGGGTCGGCTTCCTGGTCGGCTGGCACAGCAACACCGCGATCTTCCTGGCCTTCGTGCTGGCCGAGGTGTTCACGGCGATCCTCTATCACTTCGTCGCGGTCAAGAACGCCCCGGATTACGAACTGAATGCCGGCGATGTGGCGCGGGTACAAAAAGCTGCGGCAGAGCGCCGGAAGGCCACCGCCCCAGCCGAGGATGACGATGCTCAGAGCTGAATCTCGGAAACCGGCACAGCAGACCTTCCCACAGACGTTCACGCCGGTACCGTGGTTCACGCCTGCGGTCTTCATCCTGGCTCCGGTGACCGCCTCTTTCGGCGCATGGGCGGTGTTGGGTGCCATTGACCTCCTGGGCCATTCAGGCGGGTCCTGGGAGAACCTGGCCGGTTTCTCCGAGCCGGAGCCGCTGACAGCACGAAGCGTTGTCCTGTTGCTGTTCTGGTACGGCGCGGTGGTCGCGATGTCGATGATCGGATGGCGACTGGGGATGCGGTCGCGACCGCGACCCGGGATCGTCGAGCTGACCGGTTCCGTTGCGTTCGAACGGCGTTACTTCTTCGTGGTGCTGGTGGCGGCCGCTGTCGGAATCGGGTACTCGCTGTACCAGATCGGTAGTCCACTGTCGATCATCGAATCACTCAGCGAGCAGACCGGCAATGATCTCTATAGCTCGCTGTCGAACACGGCTTCGCCTGTGACATTGCGGTATTCGACCATTCTTGCGGCGCCGATCGGCATCTATCTGTGGCGTAAGAAGGCAATTGCGTGGCCGTTCATGGTGCTCGCGGTGGTACTTCTGTTGATGAACACGATGCTCGCGCACCGCCTCTCGTTGCTCATGGCCAGCGTCGTCTATCTCGCGATGTGGGTGAGGCAACGAGGCGGAGGCAAGCGCAGTGCCGCCAAGAAGCCGAACCGGTGGATCGCGATCATTGCCATCGGCGTGGTTGGATTCTCACTTCTGGCCGCACTCAACTACTTCCGTAATGCGAACTACTATCGCGATGCGGGGGTGTCGAACCCCGTCGCGATGAATCTCTACCAGATGGGCGCCTACCTCGCGGTTCCCGCCCAGGTGTCCATCGGCATGTCCGACGCGGTGATGAGTGGCGCCTGGGAGGTCAAGTCAGACCCCGTCACCGCCCTGACGGCCATACAGCCGACCTTTCTGCAGTTCGACAAGGTCAGCAAAGACGACAGCTGGAAGCGCGCGTCGGTGTTCGGCTATTCGGTGAAATTCGCCCCGAACTTCTTCACGGTGTCGGTCTTCGCCGACACCTATGCCCTGTACGGCACGTGGGGATGGATCTACACGTTCGGTCTCTACGCCTTCGCCGGCTACCTGCTGGCCCGGATCGTCAGGTACGGGACCGTGGTAGCCGGTACCGCAGGGGTGGTCGCCTACTGCTTCGCCGAGATGTGGCGGATCCAGATACTCAGCTACGGCATCGTCATCTATCTGCTCTTGCTGACGATCGGTAGTGCGCTCATTGCCGGCTGGGGCGTGCGACGAAGTGCCGCTCGCGCAGCGGCACTTCCACGGATGTCGCCCTCGGCTAGGTGAGCCGCCCGCTCAGAGCCGGCAGGAATTCCGGGTTCGCCCAGGTTCGGGTCAATGTCTCGGACAGTTCGTGAGCAGGACGCCAGCCGAACACCTCGGCGATGTGTGAGATATCGGCGCCGAGGAACGGGCGGTCGACGGCCCTCATGCGGGTGGGATCCTGGCGCACGTTGATGGTCAGTCCCAGGACCGAGCGCATGCTCTCGAGGATTTCGTCCACCGAATACTGCTGTCCGCTACCGAGATTCACGGTCTCGCAAGCAGTGCCCTCGGCGTTCTGCCCGAGCGCCGCGGCGGCGAATCCGCCGGCGGCATCCAGCACGTCGATGTAATCGCGCTTGGGCCAGGTGTTGCCGAGGTTGATCGATTCGGGCTTTTCGCGCAGCTGGGCGACAATCGCGGGCAGCAGGTGCGGATTGGTCTCGCCGGGGCCGATCACGTTGAAGAGTCGGACGATGGTGGCGATCAGTCCCCGCTCAGCCGCGAAAGCGCGCACGTACGCTTCGCCTTGCAGCTTGGTGATGCCGTAGATATCGGCCGGGCCGAGCGCTGACTCGAATTCGCGGTGCGGCGCTTCGTCGGGCTGGTACACCGCGCCGCTACTGGCGAAGACGAAGCGGGTGCCCGGCGCGCAGGCTGCCAACAGGTTCACCGTTCCGGCCACGTTCGTGGCCACGGCATTCGCCGGATCGGTGTCGCATTCGGGGATGTAGTGAATTGCCGCCAGGTGGACGATGACATCCGGCTCGAAGTCCTCGACCAGCGAGCGGGTGGCTGCTGCATCGCGGATGTCGACGCGGCTGAAGGCGAAGTTCGCATCGTCGCGCACCAGCCAGTCGGGCGTGCCGTAGCGCAGCAGATCGGCAACCAGCACTTCGGCTTTCGCACTGAGGATGGGGACCAGTTCCCGGCCGACGAACCCTGCGCCACCTGTCACCATTACCCGCACGTGCGTACCTCCATTTTTACTGGGACTTCCCGCGACATTCTTGGGCCCGCGCCTCGAGCTTCTGGGCAATCCCTGACCAATCCAGTGATTGCGCACCCTTGATTCCGGCTTCTGAGAAAGCGCTCCACTGGGCCTGGGCGGCAAGCAGTCCTTCGGCAAAATCGCCGGGCTCGGTACCACAGACCACTCCTGCGCCGTATTGCCCCACCACGTCCTGGGCGCCGTTCTCGGGGAACTTGGCGGTGACGACGGGCAGACCACTGGCCATGGCCTCGGCGATCACCCGGGGAAATCCCTCGCGTTGGCTGGGCATTCCCAGGACGGCCGCTTGCGTGAGGAGCTCGATTTTCTGCGCTTCACTGACAGAGCCGAGCACGCGTACGCGCGCCGCGACCGACGATCGAGCCGCGTACTGCTGGATTTCGGTGCGCGCCGGCCCGTCACCCGCGATCACGAGGTCGCCGTCGAAACCGCGTGCGGTCGCGATCTCGAAGGCGTCGATGAGCAAGGGCAGATTTTTGTGGGGAGCCAGGCGCCCGACGTAGACGGCACCTGACCGCCCGCTGCGTTCTGCGTTTCGATACCGCGTGACTTCGATGCCGCTCGGCAGAACCGAGCACTCACGTCCGGACTGCTCCGTGATGGCTGCAGCAACGGCTTCGCTGACCGCGAAGTTGGTGCCGACGATCCGAGGTAGCCGTTTCTGGGCCTGGCCGAGGATCCGATCATCGCGGATTTCGCACCAGTGAATTCCGGTGCGAGCCCTCAGGTTTCGAGGCAGCGCGTTGACGTGGAGCAGGGGCCACTGATTCAGGAGATGGAAATCGTACTGTTGCTGCACCATGTTCCGGCGAATCCAGGCGCTGTACTTCAGCACGTCTGACAAGTTCCGCCGAAGCGCGGCCACCCGGGGGGTCATGTAGCGGGTGCTCAGAGGGTTGCGCTGCAGTCGTACACCGTTGATCATCTCGTCGGTTTTCAGACCGGTGTCATGGCCGATGCAGTAGACATCGACTGAATGGCCCCGGCGCACCATGGCTTCAGCGAGTTCCTGGAAGAAGACTTCCTGGCCACCAAGATTCGGGTAATAGAGCTCAGTGAGGAAGGCCAACCGCA
This sequence comes from Mycobacterium sp., assembly GCA_040512325.1. Taxonomy (GTDB): domain Bacteria; phylum Actinomycetota; class Actinomycetes; order Mycobacteriales; family Mycobacteriaceae; genus Mycobacterium. The sequence continues at coordinate 54,904 of JBEVFK010000032.1, forward strand.
TCGGAGTTCCAGTGCCTTCGTTCGAATGCGGGTGGACCACTCGGTGCTCCTGTCCGGTTGTCCGTTTTGGTGAAGCCGATGGTTGCTGCAGACTCTAGCGGAAATATATCGAAACAGGGCAACGCGTGATGTCATGACCGGGCGTTTCGACGCTCTCAGCAGGTGATTATCCGGCCGGCCAGAAACGACGGCTCGGCAACGACGGTGTGTACCACCAGTGGCGAGGACACGGCATCGCAGGCTGCGGCAGGTGCCAACTGGACCGGCTGCCACGGCGGTGGTGCGGCCGGCCAGCGCACTGCCATCGTGTTGATCACGGCGTCGGTGTTCTCGAACCGGGCGCAGGGCGCCACGTCTTCGGGAGCTGTCGGCTGGGTGACCGTCAGCGCCAGATCGTCCACCGTCAGTCGCCCGGTATTGATCGCAGCGAAGGTGGTGACCGCCTGCGCATGGTCGATCGCAACCTGTCCCAGGTGCACGCCGTCCGTGTTGGCAAGCCCGAGACCGCCGTTGCCGCCGGCCGCCGAAGTGGCCTCGATGGTGCACCTGGTAAGGCTCACACCCGTCGCTGGTTGATCGGACAGCGACTCCACCCTTACTGACCAGTTGGTGCACCGACTGAGACGAGCATCGGCGATCTCGACATCGAAGTCGGTGAACCGCCGATCGACAGCTGTGGCAGGCCTGGCGAGCACATGAATACCGGTTTCGCAGTCTTCGGCGTCGACGCCGGACAACCGCAACTCCCGGGAGGCCGCGTACTCCCAATCCACATCGTGACCCGCTGTGGATGAGTCGATCATGACGGCCGCCCCATGCTGGACATCGGCGACGGTCAACCCGTTGACGACGACACGGTGGGCTCCTGCCAACCGCATACCGTTCGCTCGCCCACCGGAAACGTTGACGTTGTCGATGGTGAAGTCTGCGTTCGACCATTCCGTCAGCTCGGGAAATGCGAAAGTCTCGGCCGCCGGATCGAAGGTGTACTCGTCGGCAAAGTAGGTGACCAGAGCGAGTCCGTCATCGCCGGTGTCCACGGCGGTGTGACCGCTGACCTTGGCGTTGCGGCATGCATTGAAATGAAGACCGTCTGCCCTCGTGTGCTCTGCGTGCAGGTCGGTGACGACGATGTCGGAAACCCCGGTCATGACCACGCCGGCCTGCGGGGCCGAGGTGATCGAGCACTGGGAGATGGTGACGCCGCGGACAGGGGCGGCTGGCCCGGTCCATCCGGCCGGCGCGGTGTCCAGATCGTCGGGGTAGCCGACGATCCTGATCCCGTCTCCCATCGAGCGCTGCGTCTGCGCCACCCAGCGGATTCGGACGTTGTGCAGCGAGATGTCCGAGGCGGGCCCACGGATGAGGACTCCGTGACTCGTCCCGGTATTGGTACGGGGATCCACGTTGTCCATGAGGATTTCTGCATCCTGTGCGAAGTCGATGCCGACTCCGGAGATCCCGGCGATGTAGATGGCGGCCGCCGAGCTCGGATTGCGCTGCGCGAATCGATAACGCCCACCGGGAAAGTGCAGCACACTGCCTGGTCCCAGGGCGGCGGCGGCGGCGGTGATCGCCGCCGAATCGTCGGTGTCGCCATCACCGACGGCTCCATGATCGCGGACATTGACGACAGATCTCGGTTCCTGGGGAGAACAAGCCGCCAGAACGACGGCCGCGGGCGCGAGGAGGATCAACCGGCGCCTCGAAATGCTCAAGAGCGAACCTGATCCAGTCTTTCGCAGATGGTGGTTGCTGCTGCGGAGGTAGCCAAGATTCGCGATTGACGTTGCGTGACGTGCTCCCACCCGCGAGCCGCCAGGTCGGCTCTGGCCGCGTCGTCGCCGCAATATTTGCGGAGGAGTTGCGCGAGCTGAGCGTGGTCACGGGGGTCGAAGTACTCGGCCCCGTCCCCGCAGGTCTCCTTCAGCGAGGGGATGTCCGAGGCCAAGACGGCGGTGCGCGAAGCCATCGCCTCCACCGGAGGCAGTCCGGCGCCTTCGTTGAACGAGGGCATCACCAGCAGATCAGCAGCGGCGACGAGCGAACGCAGCGCATCGAACTCGAGCCGTCCGATCATCTGCACTCGGTCACCCAGGCCGGTCGCCAGGGCAGATACCCGGTCGTCGAGCATGCGGACCGACGCGCCGCTTCCGGCGATCACCAGTTGGTGCGGTATTTCATGCATGACCTGCGTGTACGCCTCGAGCAGCGCCAACAGGTTCTTGTGCCGCTTGACGTTGCCCAGATAGAGAATGAATTTGCCCTGCACAGGGGACAACCGGGGCTCTGCTGGACTCAGCCACGCCTCGTCGACCGGAATCGGCGTCACAGTGAACTGCGCTCTCGGTTCGAACTTCGACAGCGCATCGGCAGCTGCCTGCGACGGAGTGAAGA